>NZ_JBLRWZ010000009.1:0-72304 GCF_047920995.1 Aliidiomarina sp. | reverse complement strand
CGAGTGAACGCACTTTCAGCGCCCAGGCGGGTTGCACTTGTTGGCCAAGGTAGCCGATATCGGCGCGAGTGAGTTCGCCGAAACAGAGCATGGGCTTGGAGCTCTGCTGAAACGGCAAAATACCCGCTAAAATTTTCAATAAGGTAGTTTTTCCAGCGCCATTTTCGCCGAAAACGCCCGTAACAGCGCCGAAATTAAAGATTGTGCTGATATTGTTCAGTACTTGGCGATTGGCATAGGCGTAGCTTAGGTTTTGTATCTGAATTGCCTGCTTATCTATATTCACATGCGTGCTCATCGCTCGCTCCCCCATAATGATCCGGAAAGGTTGTGCTGAATGAGCAGCATTAGGAAGAACGGGCCGCCGATTAAGGTGGCCATTACGCCCACTTTTAGTTCGCTGGTGGTGGGGATAATTTGTACGAGGATGTCCATCCAGAGCACTAACAGTGCACCCGCGAGCATGCTGCTGGTGAGTAATCGGCGCGGATCGCCGTGTACGAATGGACGCAGCAAGTGCGGCACGATAAGGCCAACAAAGCCAATTACGCCAGTTACGGCCACGGCGCCGCCTACCAATAAGGCGCTGCCGATGAGAATTTTGCCGCGCTGCACGGTGCCATTGAAGCCCATGGAGGTTGCGGTTTCTTCGCCGAGGGTAAGCGCTTGTAAATAACGTCCGGTGGCGAACGCGAGTATTGCGCCCACGAAAATAAATGGAGCGATAAGTAAAATTTGCGAGATATCGCGGTTGCCAAGTGAGCCCATTAACCAAAAGCTGATTTCTTGCATTGCGAACGGGCTAGGTGCCATGCTCAGTGCCAATGCAATAAGCCCGGAGAGCAGGGCGGATACGGCCACCCCGGCGAGGATTAGAGTGGTGATGCTGGCGCGTAAACCGGCGATGGCCACTACAATAAATAATGCGATGGCGCTGCCGGTAACGGCGCTGATGGGTAATAGCCAGGAATACCAAGTGGCGAAGCCGAAGTAGAGCACGATAACGGCGGCGAGCGCGGCACCGCTGGATACGCCAATAATGCCGGGCTCGGCCAGTGGATTGCGCAGTAAGCCTTGCATGGCCGCGCCGGCGAGGCCAAGTGCGGCGCCGGTAATGAGCGCGAGTAATACGCGGGGCATGCGGATATCGAACAAAATTTGTTGCTCTGGAGCTGCCAGTAGCGCGTTGTTTTCAGTGAAAATGCCCGTAATGAGCGTATGCCATACATCAATGGGGTAATTGCCAACATTGAGCGCGGCGATGCTGCTGATGAGGATCAGGGCAATTAAAATCAGCCGATGTTTCATTTATTATTCTCCGCCGCGGGCGTTGTTGCTTGTTTACTGGAGTTTTGTGTATTGGAATGCTGCAATTGATAGCGCAAAATTGCAATGGCCTCCGGCAACCGTTGCCCCATGCAACCACTGAGTTCTCGTGGTAGATAAATCGTGAGCACATCGCTGCGCTGCTGGTAATTGCGCAGGGATTTATGCATTAGATTAAGGTGCGCAAGCGCGAACGTGGTGGGTGCGTTTTCATTAGCCGCAGTGGTTCGCTCATGATTGGCATCGTGCATGTTAACCTTGCCATCCAATAACAATACCTGTGGTTGCCAAGCGATCACATCTTCCAAATTTATCCGCACCAAACCATCGCCATTGCGCGCCGCCAAGTTCTCTAACCCCAAATACTCCAGCAACTCATTGAGCAGGTTGTTACCGCCAAAACTCCACTGGTTCGCCTGCAGCGCGAGCGCCGAGAGAATGGGGTCAGTGAGCGCGGTGTCAGACCCCGTTTTCTCTGTCCCCACCCCGATATTCCCGTGTGGCTTGGGCTGCAGCTCGGTGCCAGAGGAAGTGGTGTCAGACACCGCGCTCACTGACCCCTTTCTCCCGCGGAGCGCGGCGAGATCGCGGTGGGCGAGGGTGGGCTGGCTGAGCACGGTGGCGAGTTCGCGGAAGAAGGTGGCGGAGCCAGCGAAGCTATTGGGTTCGGCGAGCACGGTTACGGGCAAGCCATGGTTGCGGAAATTATTCAGGGTGATGGGGGAGTTAAATTGTCCGGCGATAATAATATCGGGTTGAATTTGTAGCATTTGTTCAATGCGGCCTTGGTGCTCTCCCGCTGGAAAGAGGGTGAAATTGGCATCTTCGTGCTGCTGCCAGCGTGCGAGAACAAAATCGATGCAGTAATTCATAGAGGCAACGCGCAGCGGAACTGGTTCCGCATCGGCTTCACCATTAATCACCGCTGAACCTGCAACCGCGGCAGTAGAGCCAGCAGCCGAAATAAAGAGGCCCAAAATGAATAGAATTAGTTGGTAATTGCGCAAGCGGGTTCCCCTCATGCAGCCCATCCCTTATTATGTTTTGCAGGCATTATCCTTTGCTGCCTCCGCGAGGGCAAGCTGGATACCTTTCAAATAAAAAGAGAGCAATAATGGCGAAGCAAAAAACCGCTTATGTATGTACCGATTGTGGGGCCGATTATCCGCGCTGGCAAGGGCAGTGCAGTGAATGTAAGGCTTGGAACACCATTGCCGAAGTGCGCTTAGGTTCCACGCCATCTCGTGGCGCAGTGCGTACCGGTTTTGCCGGCTTAACGGAATCGAAGGTGCAAACGTTAAGTGAAGTGGATTTGCAGCAAGTGCCGCGCTTCTCAAGTACCTTTTCAGAGCTTGATCGCGTGCTAGGTGGCGGCATTGTGCCGGGCTCGGCGATTTTGATTGGCGGTTCTCCGGGTGCCGGTAAAAGTACCTTGTTGCTGCAAACCATGTGTAAGCTTTCGGAAACCATGCCCGCGCTTTATGTAACGGGCGAGGAATCGTTACAGCAGGTGGCCATGCGGGCTCAGCGTTTGAACCTTCCTACCAATAAATTGCGCATGCTGGCAGAAACGTCGGTAGAAGTAATCACTCAGCTCGCCGACCAAGAAAAACCCAAGATCATGGTAATCGATTCGATTCAGGTAATGCATTTGGCCGATATTCAATCGGCGCCTGGTAGTGTTTCGCAAGTGCGCGAAACCGCCGCCTACCTTACCCGTTACGCAAAGCAGAATAACGTGGCCATTTTCATGGTGGGGCACGTTACTAAAGATGGCTCGCTCGCCGGCCCGAAAGTGCTGGAACATTGTATTGATTGCTCCATTATTTTGGATGGCGATAGCGATTCTCGCTACCGCACTTTGCGCGGTACGAAAAACCGCTTCGGCGCCGTAAATGAGCTCGGCGTATTCGCCATGATGGGCGATGGTATGAAAGAAGTGAAAAACCCTTCTGCCATTTTTCTCAGCCGCGGTGAAGAGCATGGCAGCGGCTCGGTAGTGCTTACCGTTTGGGAAGGCACGCGGCCGCTATTAGTTGAAATACAGGCCTTAGTAGATAGCTCGCAGTTGTCGAATCCACGCCGGGTTGCCGTGGGCACCGAGCAAAATCGTTTGGCATTATTGCTCGCCGTTTTGCATCGTCATGGCGGCCTGATGCTCGGCGATCAAGATGTATTTGTGAACGTAGTGGGCGGCGTGAAAGTTACCGAAACCGGCTCCGATTTAGCCTTGTTGCTCGCTATTGTTTCCAGCTACCGCGATCAGCTGTTGCCGCGCGATATGATCGTGTTTGGGGAAGTAGGGCTTTCAGGGGAAATTCGGCCGGTGCCAAACGGCGGCGATCGTATTAATGAAGCGGCTAAGCACGGCTTTAAGCGCGCCATTGTACCGATTGCCAATGTACCCAAGAATCCGCCTGCCGGCATGCAAGTGCAAGGCGTGAAGAATATCGCCGAGGCGCTGGAATTACTGTAGGCCGAGTTAGTAAGTAGATGCGTGCCGCGGCTTCAGCCCGCTGGCACGCGCCAAGCCCTAATCACTAGGCACAAAAAACACTAGGCACAAAAAAAGCGCAACTGGCAAATGCCATGCGCTTCTAAGAATTGGCAGGGGCGGAGGGATTCGAACCCCCAACCGTCGGTTTTGGAGACCGCTGTTCTACCAATTGGAACTACGCCCCTGCAACAGCGCTGAATTATACCGAGCATCTATGCGGCGGCAAGTGTTTTATTCTAAAACCAAAACGTTTGCACGGTTTTTAAGCGATTTATGTAACTTAAGCAATGTAATCTATGAAAGTAGCGCATGAATTTTGTTCATGCTTAAAAACATTTTAGCTATTTCTTTTTTACCACCGCTATCTAATCTAACAAAGCCTAATGAGTGATAGAAATTGATAGCGTTTGGATCTGCATCTAAATAAACCCCGAAAACTCCTACCTCTTTGGATGCTTTATATACTCGGTGCAAAGCATCAGAAATTATTTTCTTCCCGATACCTTGCCCCTGAAGCTTGCGCTCGACGCCAAGCATTATCAATCGAACGCATGGTATATCTCGTGGAAAGCTATTCGCAGAGATTGCAGCCATATCGCTAGCCAATAACTTGAACGAAGCGAGTGTGTAAAAAGCGGAAAAGCGTTCATTGTTACCTTGATCAAGCAAAACATAAGCTTGGGAAAACCCATTGCGCACTTGCTTTTTTAACGAGGCGTGAACAAATTTGTTAATGACCTTATTCCCGCAATCAAAGGATTTTTGTTGGAAATAGGTTTTGTTAACATCATATCGCTCGATTATAAATGGCTTACCGCTCATCGAACTTTCCTGCTGCTAGTAAATCACGCAACGCATTGGTTGGTGCTGCAGGTTTTGCTAGAGCATTGTATAGCGCTTTCTGCTCTTCCATTTGCAGCTGTGTTTGCTCAATAACATCGCGCGCGGCTTTAAGCGCGGGCTCGATAATAAATGTTGTCATATCCACACCGCGAATCTGCGCCGCTTGCGCAAGTAAATCTTTGTTATGTTGTGTTGTTTTTAAATCTAAACGGGCATTTTTTTTTAAGGTTAATGCTGACATGATATCTCCCTCGCCGTGGCCTGATAAGGAAAAGCTGAAATTCTTGGTACGGCAATTGTACGTATGAAGAATTTTAGCACAGTGGAAATTAAACGCAAGCGAACGTATGATGTACGTACGCTTGCAATAGGGGGAAATGAAGGTGTGAAATGAATAGCAGTATTTATTGCGTGATGCTTAACCAGAGGCGTTGACCAGAGGCGTTCAGCCGAAAATTAAAAGATTAGCGCTTACTTAGTGCCAAAAATCTTATCACCGGCATCACCCAAACCTGGCAAAATATAGCCGTGCTCATTTAGGCGCTCGTCCATGGCTGCCGCATAAATGGTTACATCTGGATGCTCTACCAATACCCGCTGCACGCCTTCTGGCGCCGCTACGAGCACCAAAATGCGTATCTCTTTGCAGTTGTGTTTTTTCAGCATATCGAGGGTAGCTACCATTGAGCCGCCAGTAGCTAGCATTGGATCAATCACCAGCGCCATGCGCTCATCAATATTGCTGGTGAATTTCTCATAATAAGGTACCGGCTCAAGGGTTTCTTCATCACGGTATAAGCCCACCACGCTTACTTTGGCGCTGGGAATCAGCTGTAACACGCCGTCCATCATGCCCAAACCAGCCCGCAAAATTGGCACGATGGTTATTTTCTTGCCTTTAATGCGCTGCACGTTAATCGGGCTACCCGCCCAGCCATCAATTTCCGTACTTTCGAGCTCTAGATCTTTGGTGGCTTCATAGGTTAACAAGTTGCCTAGTTCGTTCGCTAGTTCGCGGAAGTTCTTGGTGCTGATATCGGCCGCACGCATTAAACCAATTTTGTGCTGAATTAGCGGGTGCTTAATAACATGAATACTCATCGGGGCCTCTTTAAATGCATGAATTTCCCCAAGTATAACGGAATTCTTCGCGTTCGGGGAACGGCTTGCGCGCTTCCGGGCAGTGTGGCTTTCGAGAGCTGAAGCCCTCGGCACCGCCAGAGACGCCGCAAGTACTTCCATGTAGGCTTGGCTGCCGCATCCCTGCGGCAGACACTCTGGCTGGTGCTTGAGGGCTTCAGCTCTCGCAAGCCACACTGCCCTCGCGCACGCAAGCACCATCCCTGCGGCAGACACTCTGGCGGTGCCGAGGGCGCAAGCTCTCGCAAGCCAAACCGTTCCCTCACACCCGCAAGCAGCCCCAACTTCACTCCGCTGATGCATTAAAAAAGTGCTGTGGTACAATTGCTGTGATTTCTATTTCTAACAGGAACTGTGAGGCATATGGCTCAATATATTTATAGTATGTTGCGGGTGAGCAAAGTAGTGCCGCCGAAACGTACCATTTTAAAAGATATTTCCCTTAGCTTTTTCCCTGGCGCAAAGATTGGTGTACTCGGCCTGAATGGTTCGGGTAAATCAACATTGCTGCGCATTATGGCTGGTATCGATAAAGAGTTTGAGGGAGAAGCGCGCCCGCAGCCGGGTATCAACATCGGCTATTTGCCGCAGGAACCGCAGTTGGATCCGAGTAAAACTGTGCGTGAAACCGTTGAAGAAGCCTTGAGCGATGTGAAAGATGCATTGGTTGAGCTGGATGAAATTTACGCTGCCTATGCGGAAGAAGATGCTGATTTCGATGCACTGGCGAAGCGCCAAGGTGAGTTGGAAGCGATTTTAGCTACCAAAGAAGGCCACAACCTTGAGAATGCTCTTGAGCGCGCTGCCGATGCGCTGCGTTTACCGCCTTGGGATGCCAAGATTGCAACGCTATCGGGTGGTGAACGCCGCCGGGTTGCGATTTGCAGATTGCTTCTCGAAAAGCCGGATATGTTGTTGCTAGATGAGCCAACGAACCACTTGGATGCTGAATCAGTTGCTTGGCTAGAGCGCTTCTTGCACGATTATGAGGGCACTGTGGTAGCCATTACCCATGACCGTTATTTCTTGGATAACGTGGCGGGCTGGATACTTGAACTGGATCGCGGTTACGGCATTCCGTGGGAAGGCAACTACTCGAGCTGGCTTGAGCAAAAAGATGCGCGTTTAGCGCAAGAAGAGCGCGGCGAAGCGGCTCGTCAGAAATCGATTAAGAAAGAGCTTGAGTGGGTGCGGCAGAATCCGAAAGGTAGGCAAGCGAAGAGCAAGGCGCGTTTGAACCGCTTTGAAGAGCTGCAATCGGGTGATTACCAAGCCCGTAACGAAACCAACGAGCTGTATATTCCGCCGGGCCCACGTTTGGGCGATAAGGTGCTGGAAGTGAATGGCTTGAAGAAAAGCTATGGCGATCGCGTTCTGATAGACGATTTAACTTTTAGTATGCCGAAAGGCGCCATTGTGGGCATTATCGGCCCGAATGGTGCGGGTAAATCTACGTTGTTCCGCATGATTAGCGGCAAAGAGCAGCCAGATGCAGGCACCGTGGAACTTGGCGAAACCGTGGTGTTGGCCTCGGTTGATCAGTTCCGTGATGATATGGACGATAAGAAAACGGTGTGGCAAGAAATTTCTGATGGCCAAGATATTCTGCGCATCGGAACTTATGAAGTGCAAAGCCGTGCCTACGTGGGCCGCTTTAACTTCCGTGGCAACGATCAGCAGAAGTTCATTGGTGAGCTTTCTGGTGGTGAACGCAACCGAGTGCATTTGGCGAAGCTGCTGCGCGCTGGCGGCAACTTGTTGCTGCTCGATGAGCCTACCAACGATCTTGATGTGGAAACTTTGCGGGCATTGGAAGATGCGCTATTGGAATTCCCGGGCGCTGCCATGGTGATTTCGCATGATCGCTGGTTCTTGGATCGTATTGCTACGCACATTCTGGATTACCGCGATGAAGGGCAAGTGAGCTTCTTCGAAGGTAACTACACGGAATACGAAGAGTACATGAAGAAAACGCACGGCGCCGATGCGATGAACCCGCACCGCATCAAATACAAAAAAGCCGTGAAGTAACGTTCAACCTTAAACGCGTTTCTTGGGGGTGGGGCAGCACCGCCGGAGACGCCGCAAGTACATCCATGTAGGCTTGGCTGCCGCATCCATGCGGCAAACACTCCGGCTGGTGCTATCCCCACCACCAAGTGCGTTTATGATTGAACGTTACTTGTTGTTATAAGCGCGAACATTTCTAGATTCATTATTCCCAGAACACTCTCGCCTTGGAAGCTCTTTCCACACCCACGGCCGAGCGGCTACCATTTGCGCGCGTTGTGCGGTATAATGAGCGCTTGATTTTTGGGCGATATTTCACCGTTTATTAGGAGTAGGCATGTCTGGTTCTGAGATGACAATTGCTGGGTTTGACCCGGAACTGTGGGCGGCTATGCAAGCCGAAGTTGTACGCCAAGAAGAGCATATCGAGCTGATTGCTTCAGAGAATTATACTAGCCCGCGCGTGCTTGAAGCGCAGGGTTCTCAGTTAACCAACAAATATGCCGAAGGCTATCCGGGCAAGCGCTATTACGGCGGTTGTGAGTATGTGGATATTGCGGAAAATTTGGCGATTGAGCGCGCGAAAGAATTGTTTGGTGCGAAGTTTGCGAACGTGCAACCGCACGCTGGTTCGCAAGCCAATACGGCGGTATTTATGGCCTTATGTAAGGCTGGCGATACGGTGTTGGGAATGAGCTTGGCGCATGGTGGCCATTTAACCCATGGCTCGCACGTGAATTTCTCGGGCGTGAACTACAACGCGGTGCAATATGGCCTGCATCCGGAAACGGGTGAAATTCATTACGATCAGGTGCGTGAATTGGCGCATGAGCACAAGCCGAAGATGATTATTGCTGGTTTTTCAGCGTACTCTGGCATTGTGGATTGGCAGAAATTCCGCGATATCGCCGATGAAGTGGGTGCTTACCTGCTGGTAGATATGGCGCACGTGGCTGGTTTGGTGGCGGCGGGCTTGTACCCGAATCCGGTGCCCATTGCAGATGTGGTAACTACT
Source organism: Aliidiomarina sp. (assembly GCF_047920995.1). Classification (NCBI taxonomy): domain Bacteria; kingdom Pseudomonadati; phylum Pseudomonadota; class Gammaproteobacteria; order Alteromonadales; family Idiomarinaceae; genus Aliidiomarina; species Aliidiomarina sp. Next base: position 63,473 of record NZ_JBLRWZ010000009.1, on the reverse strand, counting down.
ACTACGCATAAAACCTTAGCTGGCCCGCGCTCTGGTTTGATTTTGAGCGGCAAAGACGATGCGGATTTGCATAAGCGCTTGAATAGCTCGGTGTTCCCGGGCAACCAAGGTGGCCCGTTAATGCACGTGATTGCTGCGAAAGCGGTGGCATTTAAAGAAGCGTTGCAGCCTGAGTTTAAAGAATATCAAAAGCAAGTGTTAAAGAACGCTAAAGCGATGGTGCGTGTTATGCAAGAGCGTGGCTACGATATCGTTTCTGGTGGTACTGAAAACCATTTGTTTTTAGTGGATTTAATTAACAAAAACATCACGGGTAAAGATGCGGATGCGGCACTTGGCCGTTCGTTCATTACGGTGAATAAGAACTCGGTGCCGAATGATCCGCGTTCGCCGTTTGTTACCTCTGGCTTGCGTTTGGGTACTCCGGCAATTACGCGCCGTGGTTTCCAAGAAGCAGAAGCCGAGCAGGTAGCACACTGGATTTGCGATGTGTTAAATGCAGTAAAAGAAGATGGTACGAGCGATAGCGCTGTTGAAGCGCGCGTTCGTGATGAAGTGAAAGCGTTGTGTGCGCGCTTCCCGGTGTACGCTAAAAAGGCGTAGGCCCTCATATTAGGCTGGATAGTAGGCCTAATATAAAGCTCAGTAATTAGCGTGTGTGAGTAGGGGCTGGCCCTTTGCTTGCGCACTCTGAAAGGAATAAACATTCTATGCATTGCCCATTTTGCTCTGAGCAAGATACGAAAGTAATTGATTCACGCTTGGTGGCGGACGGTATGTCGGTTCGCCGCCGGCGTGAATGCAATGCCTGCAAAGAACGGTTTACTACGTTTGAAAGCGCAGAATTGGTAATGCCACGAGTGATTAAAAGCAACGGTGCGCGCGAACCTTTTAACGAGGATAAGTTGCGTGCTGGCCTGCTACGTTCATTGGAGAAACGTCCGGTGAGCCTAGAGGCGATGGAGCAAACCATCAATCGTATCAAATCTAAACTGCGCGCTACTGGCGAACGAGAAGTTTCTAGTAAACTGATTGGCAGTTTGGTGATGGATCAACTCAAGCAACTCGATAAAGTTGCTTATATTCGCTTTGCGTCGGTTTACCGTTCGTTTGAGGATATTCGCGACTTCGGCGCGGAGATCGCTCGTTTAGATGACTAAAATTACCTTCACAGAAACAGATACCTATTATATGCAACGTGCACTTGAGCTTGCTGCTCAAGGGCGCTTTACCACTCATCCTAATCCAAACGTTGGCTGCGTTGTTGTTGATTTTTCGAACGACAAAGCGGGCGAAGTTGTGGGCGAAGGCTTTCATGAGCGTGCTGGCGAAGCCCATGCAGAAGTGAATGCATTGGCTGCAGCTGGCGATGCCGCGAAGGGCGCAACGGTTTACGTTACACTTGAACCGTGCAATCACACTGGCCGTACACCGCCATGTGTTGATGCGTTGATCAAGGCAGACGTGGCGCGCGTAGTAGTAGCGTTGGAAGACCCGTTCCCGAAAGTGGCGGGTGCTGGTATTAAACGGTTAAAGAAAGCGGGTATTAAAGTTGAAGTGGGGTTACTCGAGCGAGAAGCTTACGCGATAAGCCGCGGTTTCTTTACTTGCCATAAGCTTGGCCGGCCGTATGTGCAGTTGAAAATGGCGGCATCAATTGATGGCCGCACGGCGTTGGCGAACGGTAAGAGTAAGTGGATTACTGGCCATGAAGCACGTGCCGATGTGCAAGTAGGGCGCGCGCAAGCGGGCGCTATTTTAACGGGCGCTGGCACGGTGTTGGCGGATGATCCGGTATTGAATGTGCGGCCTACGGAGTTTCCTACGGGCACGGTATATCCGGGTGAACCAGGCAAGCAAGATGTTCGCCAGCCGGTGCGGGTGATTATTGATCACCGCGGTGAAGTGAAGCCAGATGCTAAATTATTTACCTGTGGTGGCCCGGTATGGTTAATTCGTGCGAGTGCCAGTGGCATGCAGTTGCCGGAAAATGCGGAAGAAATCGTAATGGAAACAGGCGTTACGGGGCGCATTGATTTAACGGCCTTGTTGCAGCTGATCGCCGAGCGCGGCATTCATACGGTTTGGGTTGAAGCTGGTGCGCGATTGGCAGGGGCACTGTTAACTGCCGAATTGGTAGATGAATTGGTTGTGTATATGGCGCCGAAATTATTGGGCGATCAAAGTGTGGGCATGTTCCATTTGGGCAACATTACACATATGGATAAAGTGCCGGTGTGGGAATATAGCTCAGTGGAATCGATAGGCACCGACGTGAAAATGGTATTAACCAAAACTGCTGGTTTTGGTTTGCGGTAAGCAGCGTTAGCTGTACACCATGAATCTGAGGATACATAGATGTCGAGTTTAACGGGGTTGAATAGCACCGAAGAAATTATTGCCGATATTAAAGCCGGCAAAATGGTGATTCTCATGGACGATGAAGATCGTGAGAATGAAGGCGATTTGATTATGGCTGCGGAGTGCGCAACGCCCGCAGCGATCAACTTTATGGCCCGTTATGGCCGTGGGTTGATTTGTTTAACGCTTACCGAAGCGCGCTGTCAGCAGTTGCAGTTGCCGTTAATGGTTGGCCAAAATAATTCACCTTATGCTACGAATTTCACCGTTTCAATTGAAGCTGCTGAAGGTGTAACCACGGGTATTTCTGCAGCAGACCGAGCGCAAACTGTGCTGGCTGCGGTTGCGCGTGATGCAAAACCTAGTGATTTGGTAATGCCAGGGCATATCTTTCCGTTGAAAGCTCGCCAAGGCGGTGTTTTGAATCGAGCAGGGCATACGGAAGCTGGTTGTGATTTAGCACGTTTAGCGGGCTATGAGCCTGCCTCTGTAATCGTTGAGATTTTGAATGAAGATGGCAGTATGGCGCGCCGTCCTGATTTAGAGAAGTTTGCTGCTGAGCACGATATTAAAATGGGTACGATTGCGGATTTAATCGAGTATCGCTCGATGAAAGAGCAAACCGTGCATCGTGTAGCGGAGTGTAAGTTACCTACCGCCTATGGTGAGTTTGATTTAATTACCTACCAAGACACGGTTGATGGCCAAGTGCATTTTGCCTTGGTAAGCGGCGAAGTGAAGGGTGATGAGCCCACCTTGGTGCGGGTGCATTTGCAAGATACCTTCAATGATTTGCTGGCTACGGAACGCGCTGCGCGCCGCAGTTGGCCGCTATATCGGGCAATGCGCCGGATTGGTGAAGAGGGTGGTGTATTTGTGTTGTTGAGTAAGCAGCAAAGCCCGCAGGATTTAATTGAGCAGGTACGCTTTTTTGCCCAGCAAGATCGCGGCGAAGCGCGCGTTGGTGCTACGCAATCGAATGAATCACGTAATGTGGGCGTAGGCTCACAGATTCTTGCCGATATTGGTGTGCACCAAATGCGCCTATTAAGCTCGCCGAAAAAATATTCAGCCCTTTCTGGCTTTGGCTTGGAAGTGGTGGAATTTATCGAAGACAAATAGTGCCGCTCACCTTTTAAGCAAACAGTGGCGGCACGGTTGTGTTAGCCCATGCTTTCAGGGATAATGCGCGCTGGTGGCCCCATTGGTCCCCTCGCAACATGAACCAGCGAACTCGGTCAGGCCCGGAAGGGAGCAGCCGTAGTTGGGGTAATGTGTGCCGGGGTGCGGCTGGTGGGGTCACCTCTTTTTTGCCTCGAATTCAGCTATTACTCACACTCTCGTTCGCCACCATATCCCACCACGCCGCTTCACCACTATGTTAACCCTCCGCTAAGCCACTCTAGTTTTCTGGCCTGACCAGTGATATGTTTAGGTACTGATGTACAAAAGTGGAAAATGAAATGAGTGAATTTGTAACGATTTCAGAAACAAATAACATTGTGCGGGTGCACTTGAACCGGCCGCAAAAGCGCAATGCGCTTACCCAAGATATGTATGCGGCAATGACACAAGCGTTGCAAGATGCAGAAGCGCGCGATGATATTGCTGCGGTGGTGTTGTCGGGTGAGGGCGATCTGTTTTGTGCGGGCAATGATTTAGGTGATTTTCTCAAGCATGGCGAACTGAAATCAGATTCGCCGGTATTTCAATTCCTGCAAACTATCTCTTCCGTTAATGTAACCGTTGTGGCGGCGGTGCAAGGCGCGGCTGTGGGCATTGGTACAACCATACTGCTGCATTGCGATTTAGTGTATGCCGCTGAAGGTACGCAGTTTGTGATGCCGTTCGTAGATATGGGCTTGGTGCCGGAAGCCGGTTCGAGCCAGTTAATTTCTGCACTTTGTGGCCATGCGAAAGCGGCCGAGCTGTTGTTACTTGCTGAACAATTTGATGCGGCGAAAGCTTATGAGCTGAATATTGTAAATAAAGTAGTTCCGGCAGCAGAGTTGGCTGCTACCGTACAAGCTGTAGCCGATAAGTTAGCGGCGAAGCCGGTGCGTTCGTTGCGCCTCAGTAAGAAATTGATGAAAACCCAGCCCGAACCAATTAATGATCGCATTCAACGCGAGCTGGTGGATTTCTTACAGGTGCTTGCCAGCCCCGAAACTCAAGCCATTATCGCCGCAAAAGCGAAGCGCTAAACACTGTTCGGCAGCTTAGCTGTGTACCCTGGCCGCTGGTATTAGCCAGAGTGTCTGCCACATGGATGTGGCAGCCAAGCCTATATGGATATACTTGCGGCGTCTCTGGCAATACCTGCGGCCAGGGTGCAACGGTGAAGCTAGCTCCAGAGCTCGCCAATAGTGGTGTTCGGGGAATAGTGGTGGGCGATTTGCGCCTGTAACAGCTCGCCGGTGGCAAGAGCATCGGTAATGGCATCGTGTGGATGATACCAAGGCAAACCATAGCGTGTGCGGCTATCGGCGAGGCGAATGGATACCTGCTTTTCGCCTCGGAACCGTTGCCATAAGGTGAGTTGTTGTTGCCGATGTAGGCGCGCTTCCAAGTGCATGGTGTCAATTACAGGAAACTCGATAGGTTCACCAATACGTTCTTCAATTGCGGCCGCTAAAAATGGCCGCTCAATGCCTTGGTAATGTACTACCAATAAACGGCCAGCAAGAAATTCGAGCACCTCTTCTAAGATATCAATAAAATCCGGCGCTTGCTGAATTTGCGAGTGGGTAATACCGTGGATAACAACCGATTCTGCAGGCAAATTCCGGCGTGGTTTTGCTAACCACATGCGCGCTTGTTGTTGAGAAATACGCTGTAAGTTCATCGGTATCGCGCCGATGCTAAGGATACCGTGTTCGGCGGCATTCAGGCCGGTGGTTTCGAAATCGAGTACCATCATGGGTACTTCGCTAATAGGCATGTTGGCATCGGTGATACCCGCATCTAACCCCGCTTGATAAAACTTTTTTAAACGCGGATCGTGGGCGTTTTCAGCGAGATGCTGGAAACGTTCTTGCCAGTTTACGCGTTGCCAATCTGTGCTTGGCTGGCTATATCGCTGGGAGGGAATGCTGGGCGTGGGGACATCGTGCTCGGGCACTTTGTGTAACGATTTTTCCCGCTCAGAATCGCCCCCCTCGCTGTTGTTGCGGCGAAACATTAGGTGGCTCCGGGCGGGTAGCGGAAACGCATGTAACGCTGGGCGCTGGAGAGTATCTGAAACGCATCTTTTAGATTTTTGCGCTCAAAATCAGATAGGTTCTCCGGTGCTACATTGTTATCTGGCTTTTCGCCTTGCTCAATAGCCAGTGCCTGATGGCGAATTCGCACCATGGATATTAACTCGAGGGCATCTCGTAAATCGGGCCCGCGGCCTGGCGGTAAAATGTTGGCTTCCATTACATCTTCGAGGCGTGCGAAGGAGTTACGAGCGCGCGAACCGATCGCGAGTGAGTGCACCCGAATTAAATCGGCTAGCGGTGCGGTGCCGCGGCGTTTGATGTTGATAGAGTTGTTATGTTTGCCATCTTTTTCCATCACGAAATCTTTAAAGAAGCCGAGTGGCGGTGTGCGGTTTAAAGCATTGCGCGCCATAAACGCGAGGAAGCGGTTACTGCGCATGGCTTTGCGTTGCACCAACTCGTTCAGTAATTTGGCGTAATCGATTTCTCCCCAAACGCCCTCTAAATCGAAGAATATTGAGGCGTGCAACAATGCTTCGGGGGTGGGATCATCTACCCAGCGAGTGAAATATTCTTGCCATACTTTTAAGGGTTGCCGCCATTCTGGATTGGTGGCCATGATATAGCCGGTGCAGTAGGTGTACCCGCAGGCATCAAGGCCATCGCTAACAAACTGGGCAAGCTGACGAAAATATTCATCATGCTGCTCGGGATCAAAGCTATCGTGCAATACCATGGCGTTATCTTGATCGGTAACAACGCTTTGCTCATCACGCGCCATAGAGCCCAGCGCGAGAAAACAATAAGGCACCGGTGGTGGGCCAAACTTCTCTTCCCCAAGCTCGAGCAGCCGCTGTTTAAAGCTGCGGCCAATAACGGCCATAGATGAACCGATCATGCGTGAATTGGCATCTTCATTTACCATGCGCACAAAACTGGCTTGTACATCGGGCACTAGGGTAGCGAGCTCTGCAATTGAGTTTTGCCGGAAGATGCTACTTACCACAAACAAGCTGTTCTTTGATTCGTGGCGCACCACATCGGATAACGAAAGTACGCCAATGGTGCGGTTTTTCTTCAGTACCGGCAAATGATGCAAGTTTCGCCTAAGCATAATAAGCATGGCTTCAAAAACGCGTTGGTTGTGCTCTACAAACACTAACCCGGTAGACATTACTTCACGCACTGGGGTGCTATCGGCCAAGCCTACGGCCAGCACGCGTTTGCGCAGATCCTTATCGGTAATAACACCGCTTGGTGGCGCATCTTCTGCTGTGGAAGCCTCTGTATCGAAAATAAGCAATGAGCTTACTTCTTCGTTGGTCATTTTCTCTGCTGCTTCGCGAATACTTGCATCGGCAGAGATACTTACAGGTTCTCGGCTAATGAGAGTTTCGATGGTTACCGACATTAAATCGTTGGCGTTTTGATTACGCCGCATGGCGCGCTTTAAGCGTTGGCGATCTTCGGTTTCTACCGCATCGGCAAACTCTTCGTATTCATCATAAAAACGATTGAACAGTTCGCCGGGTAGGAAATAGAGCAAAGTATCTTCAATGGCATGAGCCGGATAGCGAACCCTGCCGTTGCGAAGTAACCCTGCTTCGGCAAAAAAACCGCCATCACTGAGGCGGTTATAGAGCTCGCCGGTGCGGTGAAAAACTTCCACCGCACCGCTGCGAATAATATGTAGATCGGCTACTTGCTGATTGTGTTCAAGAATTTGGCTGCCAGCTTTAAAGTAACCTACTTCAATGCTTTGTGCCGCTGCAGCGAGCTCCTCTTCAGGGAGCTCGGTGAAGGGCGAATACTGGCGAATAAACTCCAGAACCTCAATGTGCTCAGCTTCCATTAAACCCCTCTAGGTTCGCTTAATAACCCCTTCACTAAGGCCACACAGGAAGCGAGTAGCACAATGGTGAACGGGAAGCCCGCTGATACCGCCATCGCTTGTAGCGCAATGAGGCCACCGCCAAGAATTAGTGCGATAGCCACTAAACCTTCGAAGGTACACCAGAACACACGTTGTGCAGTTGGTGCATTTACTTTACCGCCAGCGGCAATGGTATCAATTACCAAGGAACCAGAATCGGAAGAGGTTACGAAGAAGATGATTACTAAGAGAATACCAATGAACGAGGTAACTTGTGCCCACGGCAATATGCTCAACATCGAGAATAGCTGCACTGGCAATTCTGAATTCGCTGCATCGGTAAAGCCACCTACGAATTGGGTAATGGCGGTGCCACCGAATACCGTCATCCACAATACACAGGCGAGTGAAGGAATAATCAACACGGCAATTAAGAATTCACGTACGGTACGGCCACGTGATACACGGGCAATAAACATGCCTACGAACGGTGACCAGGAAATCCACCATGCCCAGTAGAAGGCTGTCCAGCCCTGCGAGAAGTTAGCATCTTCACGGCCCATGGGGTTTGCTAGTGCCGGTAAATTCTGCAGGTAAGCACCAAGGTTGGCGAAGAATCCGGTAAGAATACCGATGGTAGGGCCAACAATGATAACGAATAGCATGAGTAATGCGGCGAGGGTCATGTTAATTTGTGAAAGCCGTTTAACCCCAGCCTCTAATCCGGCAATTACGGATACCAATGCGATAATGGTAATGCCCACAATTAGCACTACCTCCATGGTAATGCCTTCTGGTGTGCCAAATAGATAACTTAAACCAGCAGCGGCTTGCGAGGCCCCTAACCCGAGTGATGTGGCGAGGCCGAATAAGGTAGCGAGTACGGCAAGAATATCAATTACGTGCCCAGGCCAGCCCCAAACGCGCTCACCTAGTAATGGATAGAAAATAGAGCGTACAGTAAGCGGCAGGCCTTTGTTGTATGAGAACAATGCCAAACCAAGCGCTAACACGGCATATATTGCCCATGGGTGCAGTGCCCAATGATAAATGGTAGCTGCCATGCCAAGCCTGCGCGCTGCTTCAACATCGCCTTCAGCACCACCTAACGGAGCCCAATCAACGCGCCCGGCATCGCCCATTTCGGTACCGCCGTAGGCCGCGGTAAAGTGGGAAAGTGGCTCGGAAACCCCGTAAAACATGAGGCCGATACCCATCCCGGCGGCAAACAACATGGAAAACCAACCAAAATAGGAGAAGTTGGCTTCTGCTTCTGTGCCACCAAGCCTTACTTTACCTAATGGCGAGAAAATCAGCACCAAACATAAGATAACGAAGATGTTTGCGGCACTGATAAAGAACCAATCCAAGTTGGCGGTAAGCCAATTTCTGATATTTGAGAAAACTGGTTCTGCGGAGGATTGAAACAATAAAGTAAAAAATACAAATAAAATGATACCAATACCGGAGATAGCAAATACGCGGTTATGAATATCAAGACCGATACCACCGAGTTTAAAGGCGATGTTATCTTGGCCTATTTTATAATCGGTATCGATAGGATTTACTTTGCCATCAGGTTTCATTGGATCTGGTTCATGGGAATCGTTGTGCTTGTCGCTCATCGGGGTACCCTTTTTTTGTGATTGTTTTTTATTAGACTAGTGGCAGAGAAGCCGAAGTGCAACCGTGAATAACAATAAAGCCGCTTCTTGTGGAAGCGGCTTTTTGGTACAGTAATTGCGGTGTGTAAGTGCTGGTGGGCGTTAGAGCATTCACTCGCTGCGATTTTTAGCGGCTCGTTGAGCACCTTCAAATAACGGCAAAATTAAATCGAGGGCACTTTGGTTACTGCTATCTTCGAGTTGCATTTGGTTGTTCTGCAGGGGTGTTACGCGCTCACCCCATTTAATTAAACCAGCGCCACAGGTGAGGCCACCACCAAATACCGCGCTAATAATTGAATCGCCTGGTTTTACCATGCCGGTTTCTAGCGCTTCGGTGTAGGCAATAGGCAGGGTAGCTGAAGAGGTATTACCATATTTTTGGATGTTCACCATGGTTTTTTCTTCCGGCACTTTGCACATTTTCGCCAGAAAATCGATCAGGCGCTTGTTCGCCTGATGCGGGATGAGCACATCGATATCATCAACGCTTAAACCGGTTTCTTGGAATACACCTTCTACCGCAGCGCTCATGCCTTTTACGGCGCGCTTGAATATTTCTTGGCCGATAAAGTTGAATGGCATTACGCCATCGAAGTTGTAGCGATCGAAGCTCATGCCGAAATCGAGTGAGAGCACATCACGGGCATCGGCATCACAACTTACTTTTGACGAGAGTAAGCCAGATTCAAGATCAGATGCTTGCAATACCATGGCTCCTGCACCATCACCGAATAACACGGCACTTTCGCGCTTGGTCCAATCGAGAATGCGGGTTAAGCGTTCGGCACCAATTACCAATACGTTTTTATGCATACCCATGCGAATGCTTGCGGTAGCAAAGTGCATCCCGTAGAAAAAGCTGCTGCAGGCGGCATTTAAATCGAACGCAGCAGCATTCTTAGCACCAATTTCTTGTTGTACTTTTGAAGCCACGTTAGGAATGATTTCGTCTGCTGTGCAGGTACCTACAATGATTAAATCGATTTCTCGTGGATCGAGATCAGCGGCAGCAAGGGCGTTGCGTGCTGCTATTGCGGCCATCGCTGAGGTACCCACGGCGCTTACGCGGCGCTCTTCAATGCCGGTACGGCTACGGATCCATTCATCAGAAGTATCCATAAACGTGGCCAAATCGTTATTGGTGAGGATTGCTGGCGGTACACACTTTCCCCAACCGGTAATTTCTGCAAATTTCATTCAACGAACCTTAATTTAATCTGTTTTGAACAGTATGCGCATCGCATGCGTGACTGATAACTAACAATCGTATACCTTTATTGGCGATAATTGAATTAAAACAGTTACTGCATTAAAAGGACAAAACATAATGCGCAATTTAATTGCTACGTTAATGCTAGGAAGCGTGTTGCTAACGGGCTGTATGAGCACGCCGAAAACCCCAGAACATTTAGTGATTCAGCAGCCAACTGCCGGCAGCTTGCAAGCACCTACCATGCAAGCAGTAAACTTGCAGGTACGAGATCAACGCACTCAAAACCACATATTACGTGTGGAACATACTGATGATAAAGCCGAGTTTGCCACGAGCACTGTGCCTCTGGCTACTCTGATCAGTAGAGCAATGGCAGATTTCTGGCCAAATGATGAATCTGCGGCAGTACAATTTACGGTGTATTTAGAAGAAGCATTGATTTTAGTGTACCCAGATGGTGGCAACTATCGAGCCGAGCATGAGATGGCCACTCGCTTGGTGGTGCGCAGCGGCGATCAATGGGTTTCTCGGCGTTACGTAACTCGGGTTGCAGGCGGTCCCTACAAGCGTTTAGATTACGGACATCTGAATGATACTTTTAACAAAGTTGTGCAAACGAACGTGCGCGATATGTTTAAAGATGTAATTCTGCAGGAATGGCTTGCGGAGCACGCGCATTGATTAATAGAGCGGCCAATAGAGCGGTAAGCAGCTCTCGTAGTTATTCGCTATTCATTATTTGTGAGCAATGAACAAAACATCATAGTTAGTAATGTTATTGGAGTGGAACATGAACGTAAAAGGGTTAACGGTAATCTGGGGTTTGGTGATAGCAGCTACGTTGGCCATTAGCCCGCTGGCTTCAGCAAGCAGTGCAGATGATGCTGCGATACAAAAACAAAATTTGTATCCAAGGGTAAAGTTTGTAACCAGCATGGGTGACATGGTGGTGGAGCTGAATCGCTGGCGCGCGCCGTTAACCGTAGATCATTTTTTGCGCCATGTGGTGAGTGGTAGCTACAACGATACCTTGTTTCATCGCGTGGTAGAGGATTTTGTAGTGCAGGGCGGGGGCTATAAAGCAGACGGCACGCCATTACCTGAGGGCGATATGGTAGTGAACGAATCGGGCAACGGTTTAACCAATAAATTCGGCACGATTGCGTTGGCACGCCAGAATGAGCCGCACTCGGCGCGGGGCCAATTTTATTTCAATGTGAAAGACAATGATACTTTGAACCCAAGCTCCCGCCGCTGGGGTTATGCTGTATTTGGTGAAATTGTTGAGAATGCGGAGTTATTGCACGAACTCTCTGCGGTAACAACTGAGGTAAGTGAACAGCTAGGGTTTCCTGATGTTCCGGTTGAACCGCTGCGCTTAATTTCGGTTGAATTATTGCCTGAAGCGCAATAATTGCCGTGGCAAAATTATTAAACCAAGCCCCGGTGGGTTTCGGCAATGTTGTGCGGTTTTATCTGCAACGGCGGCTGCTTACTATATTTTTACTCGGGATGGCGAGCGGCTATCCGTGGGTAATGATCGGTTCTTCAATGTCGGCTTGGCTGAACGAAATGGGGTTTACCCGCGCCACTATTGGCTTCTTTGGCGCTGTATTTGCCGTATATTCGGTTAACTTTTTGTGGTCGCCATTAGTGGATAGGGTGCGCATTCCTGTTCTTAGTAACTGGTTGGGGCATCGGCGTAGCTGGGTGTTATTTTGTCAGCTGGGTGTTGCTGCCAGCTGTTTCTTCCTTGCCCAAATCGATTTTACTACGCAGTTGCGCTTCGCTGGCATGGTGGCATTAACCATCGCCATATTCTCGGCAACCCAAGATATTTCTATTGATGCATATCGAATTGATTCAATTGGCGAGCATGAAGCACGCTTGCAATCCGCGGGTGCGGCGATGGCCACCGCAGGTTGGTGGACCGGTTTCGCTGGGCTAGGTGCAATTCCGTTTTTCTTATCCGATTTACCCGGCTGGGATTGGCCCCGCGTTTACCAAGTGCTGGCGGTAATGATGCTGTTTTTAAGTGCCGGGGTGTGGCTGGCGCGGGAGCCGAAAACTGATCGCCGTGTATTGCAGCGAGAAGCAGAGTTGCGTTATCAGCAAGTGTTGGCAGGTGCCGGTAATACTATTCGTATGGGCCATAAGCTTACCGCATGGCTAGGGGTTACCCTGGTAGAACCGTTAGCGGAGTTCTTCCGCCGCAATGGTGTGCGTTTTGCCTTGTCAATTTTGTTGTTCGTGCTGCTGTTCAAGGTTGGCGAAGCCTTCTTGGGGCGAATGTCGATTGTTTTCTACCAAGAAGTTGGTTTTACCAATTCAGAAATAGGTTTGTATTCGAAGCTGGTGAATTGGTGGATTACCATTATTTTCTCGCTGTTGGGCGCATACGTAACTATGCGCATTGGTATCTTGAAAGGCCTGTTTATTGGCGGCAGTGCCATGGCGTTGAGTAATTTACTGTTCTCGGCGTTGGCGGTTGTAGGGCCCAGTAAGCCCTTGCTATTGGCTGCGGTGATCTCCGATGGTTTCACCTCAGCTTGGTCTACTGTGGCCTTTGTGGCGCTGATTTCACTGTTGGCGAACCGCGCGTTTACCGCTACTCAATATGCGTTGATGGCCTCCGTGGCCACATTTGGCCGCACCGTACTTGCCGCGTATAGCGGTGTAGTGGTGGATTGGCTGGATGGCAACTGGGCGGTGTTCTTTCTGTTAACCACCTTGATGGTAATCCCTAGCTTGCTATTCTTATGGACAATTCGTAAGCCTATTCAAGCACTAGAAGATGAAGGCCGTGCCAAACAAGCGCGGTGGGATGAAGAGAATGGCTAGTTCTGCGGGAATTAAAGATTTACAAAGCAAGCTACAAAGCGATTTGCAAAAGAATGCACCAGATACGCAGCCAACTTGGGTAGTGGTTGGTACTGGTGCCTTAGGTTCACTATGGGCGCATGGTTTGCAGCAAGCTGGCGCGCCGGTAATGGTGTACTCCCGGCATGCTAGTGATGGGCCCGAGGTAGAGCTTAACGTTGTGCCTGCCGCAGGCGCAGCGCCGCAGGCCGCACAAACACCTAATTCCGCTGCAGCAAATATCACTCAGAAATCGATACGAGCACGTTTTCCGGTAATTCATTCAGCCGCCGCAGCGCCTTCTGGAGCGATTTGGCTGATTATGGTGAAAGCATGGCAACTAGAGCCCCTGTTGCGGCAAATATTGCAGCAGTTCTTCCCGGAACAGGGGGAGGAGCAGGGAGAGGAACAGGGAGCGGAGCAGGTTATAAGTAAGGGCGCAGCTAACTGTATAGGTAAAGCCCCTATGCAGCTGGTTTTAAGCCACAATGGCATGGGCGCGGCCGATACGATGTTGGCACAAGCAGCGCAAGCAGGCCACGTACAAGTATATGATTTAGTAACTACCCATGGTGCGTGGCGGCAATCGCGATTAAGCACAGTGCATGCGGGCTTGGGAGAGAGTTGGCTAGGGCTCCGCAGTGCAAAAGCCACAGGCGCTGAGCATGCAACCGATACTGCAGAAACTAGCACCGCTGCAATGAATTCGCTAATTGATGCAGAACGGAATGGCCCACAACACGCGCTTACCCGCTATGCGGCGCTTGCTGAATCGAACGATAAGCCACAACAGCCAGCTTGGTTTCACACCTTAGCGCAAGCATTACCGCCCTTACATTGGGAGGCAAATATTAGCGCTAGGCGTTGGCACAAACTTGCCATTAATTGCGTGATTAATCCGCTGGCAACCATTGCCGGTGATGTGAATGGTGTGTTAAGAAAGAACGAATACCAACCCAAAATCCGCGCCATTTGCGAAGAGATTGGTAACTTGAACCCGTACCTTGATGCAGATGTGTTAGTAGCTTCGGTACAACAAGTAATTCGTGCTACGGCAAACAATCGCTGCAGCATGTTGCAAGATAGTGAGGCCGGCAAGCCCACTGAAGTAGATTATTTAAACGGTTTTATCTGCCAAGAGGGCACGCTTTTACATGTGGCAACACGGGTAAACTGCGAACTTTGGCACCAGCTAGCGAGCTCGAATACGAGCAAGGACAAAAATGAAAAAGAATAAAGAACCAGTGTATTACGGCGATTACCTTGGTTTAGATAAATTACTGAGTGCGCAACAACCGGTTGCACCGAACTACGGTGCTGAAGCGCATGACGAGATGCTGTTTATTATTGTGCATCAGGCCTATGAGCTGTGGTTTAAGCAGATGATGCATGAGCTGCGCTCGGTGTTGGCTATTTTCCGAGAGCCGCATATTCCCGATGAACAACTGATGACCATTGTGCATCGGCTGAAGCGGGTAGTAACCATTCAAGAGCTGTTAAACCAGCAGATTAGTGTAATGGAAACCATGACGGCGCAAGATTTTCTCGAATTCCGTGATTATTTAGTGCCCGCTTCAGGCTTTCAAAGTATTCAGTTCAAAGAAATTGAAATTAGTTTAGGGGTGCGCCGTGATAAGCGTATCGCTTTTGATCAAGCCTCGTTTTATAACCGCATTAACCCGAGCGATCGAGCCTATCTAGAAGAGTTGGAGCAACAACCTGATTTATTTACTCGGGTGGATGCTTGGCTGGCGCGGATGCCTTTTTTAGAACAGGACGAGTTTACCTTTTGGCAACACTATCAACAGGCCATCGATCAGCAATTGTTGCATGATGAAGAGATTGTGCGCGCGAATACGCTGTTAAGCGAAGAAGAACTTACTACTGAGCTAGAGGAATTAGCAACAACACGCGATAACTTTTCGGCGCTGTTCGAAGCGGATAAATATGCCGCGATGCAGGCGGATGGCAGAGTGCGTTTATCGCAGCGAGCAATGCAGGCCGCGTTGTTTATCAATTTGTACCGTGAAGAACCAGTGTTTAACTTACCCTACCAGGTGTTAAGTGCCCTTACCGATATTGATGAGAACTTAACAATTTGGCGGTATCGGCATGCCATGATGGTGCAACGTATGTTAGGTTCGAAGATAGGTACGGGGGGCTCTTCTGGCCACGAATACCTTAAACGCACAACGGAGAAGAACCGGATCTTCACCGATTTTATGAATTTGGCCACGTATTTATTGCCAAAAGGGAGTTTGCCACCGTTACCGGCCTCTGTAAGGGCAAGTTTACGCCGGGAGTTATAAATGAGTGACATGGAATCTGTGGCTGCAAGTATTAGTGAATCTGAAGCCAAAACCGCCGCTGTGTTCCGCGCGTTGCGTGAGCGTGCCCAGCGGCGCAGCCCTGAATTAACCCGCGAGTGGTTCGCCCAATCGGTGTTCAAAACCCGCAGCGATAAGGTTGTAGCGTATTTGGATGAAGCTGAGAAGAATGCTCGTATGCTAGCGGAAATATCCCCGAGTTCGCCTACCTATCCATTTGTGCGCGATGTAGTAGAGCAACAACTGAACGCACTAGTGCAAGCTCTGTATAAAGATTAACCAGTGTGCGCGTTAGTTTGCGTAAAACACGAAAAGTTCACATTTGTTGCGTAAAATAGCCCTATAAGGCTTGCAACCCTTATACGTTTTGATATAGTCAGGGTGTTGGGCGTTAAAATCTAACAACATCTTGGGATAAAGTGCCCGTATATGTTGGGTGGGTTGTGTAGAGCGAACCACTAAGATTTCTCAACAGTTTGTTGATTTGTAAACAAAAAGTTTTAAACAAAACACTCAAGATAAAGCAGCAATTTTCTGCTGCATAATAAACCTAAAAATCACCACGAGTGATCCAGGGAGATACTACATGTACACAAATAGCAAAGTAGCTAAGTCCGTTCGCTTAGCATTGATGTTTGGTGCTTCAGCTACAGCATTCGCTGGAATTGCGCAAGCGCAAGAGCAGGAGCAAGAAGAAGAACAGGCGGAGCGCGTTGAGCGTATCCAAGTAACTGGTTCGCGTATTTCTCGTTCAGAGATGGAAGGCGCGCTGCCGGTAACAACTATTAGCCGTGAAGACATCGATCTTTCTGGTGAAACTTCAGTTGCCGATTTACTTCGTGGCACAACTTTTAACACTTCTGGTTCATTCCGTCCGCAATCTGGTAGCGCGGCGCAGGGTACTGCAACCGTAAGTTTACGTGGCTTAGGTGCTTCTCGTACGTTAGTTCTTTTAGATGGCCGTCGTTTACCAACGTCTCCATCAACTGGTTCTAGCCAAGATTTGAACATCGTGCCAATGGCAGCGGTAGAGCGGATTGAAATCCTTTCTGACGGTGCATCTGCAGTATATGGTTCAGATGCGATCGGTGGTGTAATCAACATCGTAACACGTCGTGATTTCAACGGCGTTGAAGCGCGTTATGGCCGTTCAACTGTAAGCTTGCCAAGTGATGGCGGTGATCGTGAAGAAGGTTCAATCGTATTCGGTTCTTCTAGCGATACTACCCGGGTAATCGGTGGTGTTTCATGGAACAACCGTGACATCATTTTTGAAAACGCCTATAAGTGGGTGCAACCAGGTACTTCAATTTACGGTAATAACGTAACTGAAACTGATAACTCTGGTGGTTTCCGTGCTGCAGATCCAAGCACTTGTGCGGATACAGTGAACTTCCGCTTAACGGGTGCAGCAAATACTTGTGCTTACAACTTTAACGCAACAAATGCGAACGAAGCATCTACTGGTAACCAAGGCTTGTTCTTGAAAGCTGACCACGATATCAACGATGATTGGAACGTGTTCATGAATGCTAGCTATGCGCGCGCCAAATCGTTTGGCCGTTATGCTCCTTCATTGAATGATCCAGGTTCAACGCTAAATGCAAGCAGCTTGAACAACCCAACCAACCCTGATAGCCCGTTCTATAACCCAGGATATGCTGCAGATGGCCGTAACATCGGTGTTGCTGCATACAACAGCTGGTTAGCTGGTGATACAGTGTTTGCTGGTGATAACGCAGTAACTCCGCGCTTCAATGATGAAGATGAGCTGATCGGTGGTACCGTTACGGGTAACCGTGACATGAAATACTGGCATCGCTTCGCTTCAATCGGTAACCGAGATAGTTATGTAGATAACACTTCTACAGATTTACTATTCGGCGCTCAAGGCCGTATCGGTGAAGTAGATGTAGATTTCGGTGCGCGTACCAGTAGTTCAAAAACCTTTGATATTGGTTACAACTACTTATTGCGTACCCAAGCTGACAACCTGGTGAACAATGCATCGTTCACGGGCATCTACTATGATTTACGCGATCCATTGGGTTCACGTTACACTTCTGAAGCTGATCAAAATGCTTATGCGCAATTGATTAACAGCATGAACGTAACCATTTCGCGAGTTTCGCAGTTTGATCAAAGAGAAATTTTTGGTTCTGCTAGCTTCGATGTAATGGATACGAATGCAGGTATGATTCAAGCGGCAGTAGGTTTCGAGTACCGCGAAGAAGATTATGTGGATCAGTACGATGCGCTTTCTGAAGCCGGTTCTGTAGGTGGTTCTGCGGGTAACTCTGCAGGTGGTGGTCGTGATGTAACTTCAGGTTATTTCGAAGTACTTGTGCCAGTAACCTACGATTTTGAATTGAACTTCGCAGGCCGTTTCGATGAGTATTCTGACTATGGTTCAGATTTCTCGCCAAAAGCAAGCTTCCGTTGGACCCCAACTGATACGCTATTGGTTCGTGGTTCGTGGGGTGAAGGTTTCCGTGCACCAAGCTTGGATATCATCACACAAGCACCGTCTTCTGGTAACCCATCAGTTTCTGATCCAGCAACTTGCTTGAACTTCTCGCAAGCTGCAAACTGTGCAGTGCAGGTTCGCCAAGAAACGCGTGCAAACCCAGATTTAGAATCTGAGCAATCAACGCAAATGTCATTGGGTGTTGCATATCAGCCAGCTGATTGGTTCAACTTCTCACTTGATTACTGGAAAGTTGAAATTACCAATCGGATCGCATCGTTTGGTGCAGGTAACTTGTTAACCCGTGAGCGTTTAGGCCAGAATATTCCAGCTGGTTTAGGTATTATTCGTAACACGAACGTTGATTTTACTGGCCAAGTACCAGCAGGTAGCCCAGTAAATCCAATCGTTCTTGTAAACGGTGGTTTCGGTAACGATGGTTCAATCGATATCGAAGGCTTTGATTTCAATGCACGTACTAACTTTGATTTCGGCCAGTACGGTCGTTTAAACCAGAACTTACAAGTAGCTTATACTCGTTCATTTAAAGTGGATGGTGGTACTAGCTTCGTAGGTGAAATTGGTGACCCGAAATACCGTGCAACTTTACAAAACGTGTACAGCATTAGCGATTTTGAT
The DNA here is from genome assembly GCF_047920995.1 of Aliidiomarina sp. Taxonomy (NCBI): domain Bacteria; kingdom Pseudomonadati; phylum Pseudomonadota; class Gammaproteobacteria; order Alteromonadales; family Idiomarinaceae; genus Aliidiomarina; species Aliidiomarina sp. Next base: position 44,864 of record NZ_JBLRWZ010000009.1, on the reverse strand, counting down.
ATTGCTTGGAACATGAATGTAATCGGCGATCAACAAAGCACCACTAACCCAGATGATTATATTGCTACTTGGATCACTAACGATATCCAAGTAACTTATAACACTTCTTGGAATGGCCGCTTAACTGTTGGTGCTCAAAACGCGTTCGCTAAAGAGCCGCAACTGCGTGCATTCGGTGGCCGTAGCTACAACTTCAACCTTTACAATGCGTTTGGCCGTGTAACTTACTTCCGTTACACGCAAAAATTCTAAGTAATTGAGTTGAGTTAAATTTGGTTGTTAATAACCAACATAAAAACCGGCCTTAGGGCCGGTTTTTTTTCAGCCACTATTTTCAGCCACTAATAGAGATAAAGAAACTATGCAACATTGGAGTGATTATTGGCGCAATTCAGGCGCGTTAAACAGTTTTGCCGAATCAGGGGCGGCCTCAGGCTATGCCGGTGAAATAGCCGAGTTTTGGCAGCAGCACCTCAGTAAATGTGCGAAAGATGCTTGCGTGGTAGACGCTGGTACCGGTAATGGTGCTCTTGCAGTATTGATAACCGAGTACGGGGAAAAACATAAGCGTGCTTGGGAGGTTATCGGAGTTGATGCGGCGGCGATTAATCCAGAAGCGAGCTTGCAGGGCAAACCAGAGCTACAGAAAAAACTGCAGGGAATTAGCTTTCACGGTGAAACGCCTATCGAGAAAATGCCCTTTGCGGATGGTTCTATCGATTGTGTAACTAGCCAGTTTGCCTTTGAATATGCGGATACAAAACCGGCGCTGCAAGAGATTTTTCGAGTGTTGAAGCCAGGCGGTGAACTGGTGGTAATGGCGCATCATAGCGAATCGGCATTAGTGCAGGATTCCCAACGTGGTTTACAAATTTTCGATTATATCTTGAATAACTCGCCACTTTTTATGCAACTTGATTTGCTCTTTAATTTGGCCTCGGGAGCGCTAGATAACATGGATTACACGAGTTGGAATCGCACGCAAGAATGTATCGCGGTTACCAAATCAGTGCAGTGGACCATGACGATCATCAATGAGCGTTTTAACCAAGCAGGCGATGGAGAATGGGTGAATGATGTATTTGGCCAGGCCATTGGTTTAATTAAATCAGTGCAGGATGCACAAACTGCCAAGCAAGCTTTGCAGGGCTTGGGAGGGGTTTATAATGCGTTGCAGAATCACGTATTACGCATCCAAGAACAGGTTTCTGTGGCTTTGAATAAAGAAAAGTTAATGGCACTTCAAAGCATAGTTGAAGATTTGCAAGGCGAATTTTCGTATGCAGATTTTACAATTGAAGATGAGTTGTTCGCTTATACTTTCACGGCGAAAAAGCGTTAGCTTTAGCTAACTAATTAGTTTTCGAAGCCTTTTTTTTCTTGCTAAAAAATAATGCAGTAAATTTGCTACTAGCGAGGCATGGCGCATGATCTGGTCGGATGATTTGCTCTCATGTGCCTTTTGTATATGAACTTTTTGTGCACGCATACATTCTGAGAAGAAACCTCTATTTGCTCGGTTGACAGGCTCGCCGTGTTCGTGGGAGTATTCGAGGAATGCTATTTCTGCGAGATAGCTATTTTGGTGTAGAAAACTTTTTCATCACTCACACAACTGGGTCCCGAGCATTACCAGGTGACGTTCGCACTTCTGTTCACGCCTCGTAAGCGAAGGATAAAGTTAAGTCAAATTGGTTGGGAACTATGACCACAGTAATTAAACGAAGCAAAATCGCTGCCGCCGTGGTAGGTGTGATGGCGCTGACAGGAGTAAGCTTGGCCTCAGCTCAAGATACGTCCTTGTCACAGTTACAGGCTGAGCAAACGCAAACCAATCGCGCCAATGCTGCCTCTCAAGAGCGTATCGATTCGTTGTTCGAACAGAGCAGCGATCTTCTAGGTGAGTACCGTTCGGTAGTTGCCGAGTTCGAAGCGCTTAGACTATACAACAACCACGTTCAGCGTCTTGTAGACGATCAGAACGCGACGCTTGATTCGTTACAAAATCAAATTGATGGTATCGAAGAAACGCGCCAAGGTGTTGTGCCACTTATGTACAAAATGATCGATTCACTTGGTGAGTTCGTTCAGCTGGACATTCCAATTCACCGTGAACAGCGGGAACGTCGAGTTGAGCGTTTACGTGAGTTGATGGTTCGCTCAGAAGTTACTGATTCTGAGAAGTTCCGTCAGATCATCGAAGCATACCAAATTGAAATGGATTACGGCGTAGGCCTTATCTCTTATCAAGGTACGTTGAGCTTCGAAGGCCAAGACATTGCAGTAGATTACTTGCATGTAGGTCGTATCGCGTTCTTGGCACAATCGTTAGATATGCGTAATGCATGGGTATGGGATAACGAAACCCGTTCTTGGGGTCGTGTAGAAGACAACTTCTTAAGCCCGCTTACTCAAGCAATCCGTATGTCTCGCCGTCAGACCGCCTTTGATGTAGTGCGTCTGCCAATCTTTGCCGCGGAGAATGCAGAATGAAACAAGTAGTGAAAAACCTCATGGTAGCCGCGGCAGGTATTACCCTTGCGGCAACAGCTGCGTTTGCTGTGAATGCACAGGAAACTGAAGCTAGAACTCTTGACGAACTTTTACAGCAAGTTCAACAGCAACGCGCAGCTGCGCAGCGTATTGATCAGGCTCGTGAACGTCGTTTCCTAGATGATCGTGCTGACAAGCAACAATTGTTACGCCAAGCGCAGCAAGAACTGCGTAATGAGCAAGCACGTAGTACTCGTTTGCAAGAAGAGTACTCGCAAAACGAAATTAGCATCGCTAACAAAGAAACCGAACTTGACAACATGGTTGGTACTTTGGGTGAGATCTTCGGTGTAATTCGTGGTGCAGCATCAGACACTATCGGCCGTATTTCTACCTCGATCGTTAGTGCACAATATCCAGATCGTGAAAAAATCTTGGGTAGCCTTGCGGAAGCACGTGAACTTCCAAATATCGCTGAATTAGAAGAGCTTTGGTTAGCGCTTCTTACCGAAATGACTGAATCAGGTAAAGTTGCTCGTTATCAAGGCGAAGTAACCTTATTAGATGGTGGTTCTGAAGTTCGTGACGTAATCCGTATTGGTGCATTCAACCTGATTTCTGAAGGTGAATACTTAATCTACAATGATTCAACTCAGCAAATTCAGCCTATCGCTCGTCAGCCTTCTGGCCACATCTTGCGTGCAGCGGCTAACTTTGAAAATACAACTTCAGGGTATGCTGGATTGTTCATCGATCCGTCACGCGGGCAAATCTTGAGCTTGTTAACCCAGAAAGCAACACTTTCTGAGCGTTATCATCAAGGTCAAACCGTTGGTTATGCGATTACCTTTGTGTTGTTCCTCGGTTTCGCTATCGCGATTTACAAGCTGGTAACTCTTACTGCTGTAGGTGGAGCAATTCGTCGTCAGTTGAAAGATCCTCAGAACCCTTCAGATAAGAACCCATTGGGCCGTATCTTAAAGGTGTATCATGAGAATCCAAATACGGACATTGCCAACCTTGAGCTGAAACTTGATGAAGCGATACTTCGCGAAACACCGTCAATTGATTCGGGTGTGAATATTATCAAGATCTTGGCAGCTATTGCGCCGCTAATGGGTCTACTAGGTACGGTAGTTGGTATGATTGGTACCTTCCAATCAATCACACTATTCGGTACTGGTGATCCACGTATCATGGCTGGCGATATTTCAATGGCACTTGTAACCACGGCCTTGGGTTTGATTGCAGCACTGCCGCTTATCGTTATTCACTCAATTGTGGCTTCGAAGAGCAAATCAATTCTCCATATTCTCGATGAGCAGTCTGCCGGTATCGTAGCTACTCATGCAGAGAAGAAAGGAGCGTAAGCCATGCAATTGTACCTGATAGGACTATGGGAATCTGTCAGGGATTTTATTGGCACAGGTGGTGACGTTTTATACATGGTGTTCGCCGCGCTGTTAATCATGTGGATAGTTATGATTGAGCGTTGGTGGTATCTACTCGGCGTATTCCCAAAAGAACGGGAAAAGATAGTTGCCGAGTGGAACGCCCGTAAGGACACCACCTCCTGGTACGCACATAGAATCCGTGATGCATGGATTTCCGAAGCGTCCGATAAATTGACAGCGCGGATGCTCGTGCTGAAGACGATGATAGCCATTTGTCCGTTAATCGGATTACTTGGTACGGTTACGGGGATGATCACTGTTTTTGAAATTATGGCAGTGCAAGGAACCGGTAACCCTCGTTTGATGGCAAGCGGTATCTCGATGGCTACGATTCCGACTATGGCGGGAATGGTTGCAGCTCTGTCAGGTATGTTCTTTGCGCAGCGTTTAGACGCACGTGCTAAAGCTGCAAAAGAACGCCTTATTGACAGTCTGCCACATCATTAAGAGAGAAGAATTATGGCACGTAAACGTTTACGCGAAGAAGAAGAAGCAACACTAGACATGACTCCGATGCTCGACATCGTATTCATCATGTTGATCTTCTTCATCGTTACAACATCGTTTGTGAAAGAAGCTGGTATCGATGTAAATCGTCCAGAAGCTTCACAAGCGACTCAGAAGCCTTCGGCCAACATCTTTATTGCTATCCGTGAAAACGGTGAAGTATGGATGGACCGTCGCCAGGTTGATGTAGAGCGGGTTGCCGCGAACTTGGAACGTCTCCTTGCTGAACAACCTACCGATATGGTGGTTATTCAAGCAGACGAGGGCGCCCGTCACGGCGTTGTTGTTAGAGTGATGGACCAAATTAAAGAAGCCGGCATTGCCCAGATTTCAATAGCAGCGGAGAACGACTGATATGGTGCGCTTAATAGTATCGATATTACTAGGCGCTGCGGTCACCTTCTTACTGTTTGTCTTCATGGCATTCTTAATCAGTGGCGGTGAGGGGCGGAATGAACCACCTCCGCCTCCAACCACCATTGATATAGTGTCAACACCACCGGAATCAGATGAAGCGACGCGCAGAAGAACGCCGCCGCCTCCTCCGGAGCCGCCAGAGCAACCACCTGAATCGCCGCAAAGCGAACCAGATGCCTCTGACGACGCAGTGTCCTTTAACTTGGATATTGGCGGTGTAGATCTTGGCGGGGCCGATACTGGACTAGGTGATCCTAGTGCTGGTTTAGGTCGGGATGGCGATGCTCAACCGATAGTTCGGGTAGAGCCACGTTATCCTCCTGCTGCGGCACGAGACGGTATTGAAGGCTGGGTGCGGTTACGCTTTACAATTGACGAAACTGGTGGCGTTACTGATATTGAAGTAATGGAAGCGCAACCTCGTCGGGTGTTTGACCAAGAAGCACGACGTGCTTTAGCCCGGTGGCGTTATGCTCCGAAGATCGTTGATGGTCGCCCACAGCGTCAAGAAGGCCTTACGGTTCAACTCGACTTTACAATGGACGGGAGTTAATTCATGAAAGCTATCACATCTATAGTTTGTGCTGTGGTTGTAGCCATGGGTGTAGCTTTTGCTCCAGCTAATGCACAGCAAAACACTGATGTTGGATTCACGATTCCAACGGCAGAAGAGCTTCAGCGAGCGAAGGATAATCGTCGCTCGCAAGCTTTAGCTGAGCGGGTTGCCCGTCGTGTTATGTCTGCGTTTGAATTGTACGAAGAGAACGATATTCGTGGCGCAATCGCCGAGCTAAACGAAGCACCAGCTCGTACTGATTATGACCGCGCTTATGTTGCTCGCTTTAAAGGTTCGATGTACGCAGCACTCGAAGATGACGATACTGCAGCAAGACAAGCAATTCGCTATCTCGGCGAAGCAGTGGAAGCCAATTTATTAAGCTTCAACGACCATGCGGCATCGTTACAAGTGTTGGGTAATCTTTATTTGATAGAAGAAGATTACCAGCAGGCGCTTGTAACAATGCGCCGTTACCTGCAATTTAAGGGTGAATGGGAAGCTGATGTATTGGTTCGAATGGCTTCTGCACACATGGAATTAAAGCAGTATGATCGGGTAATTCCATTTGCGGAGAAAGCGCTTCAGGAAATGGGCGAACCGCATCGTAATCCTTACGTTTTAATGATTGCGGCAAACTACGAAGCCGGTAATATTCCAGAAACGTTGCGTGTTTTGGAACGTGGTTTGGAAGCTTTACCTGGTGAGCGTGGCTGGTGGGTGCAGTTAGGCATGATCTATATGCTTAACGAACAGTACGAAGAAGCCTTGGCTACACTTCGTATCGCCTACGATGCAGGTTACTTGCGTTCTTCGAATGATTACCGTGCATTAGTGCAGTTATACGCGAATAATTCAGTTCCGTATTATGCCGCTGATATCATGGCAAGCAACATCGAAGCAGGCAACATTGAGAGAACCGATCGTAACTTGGCTACTGCTGCACGCAGCTTTAACTCTGCGCGTGAGTTCGCTAGATCTGCGGAAATGTATGGTAAAGCGGTAGAATTCGCAGCAAGTGATGCGGACCGCCGTGATTACTATCGTCGGCAAGGGGAAGCATTGCTTCTGGCGCAGCAATATCGTAATGCTGTAGCACCTTTTCGTGCGGCTATTGATTTAGCCAGTGGTGAAGATCTTGGGCGTTTGTATATGTCTCTAGCGGAAGCTTACTTTTACAGTAATCAGTACCGCCAAGCATACCAAGCAGCACAAAGCGCAACGCGTTTTGCTGACACGCGCCGCAATGCAGAAGGCTGGTCAAGATTCATTAAAGATACAGCTGAACGCCGCGGTTCAAGCATCTAAAACATGTACTGTTTTAGTAAACAAAGCCCTGCTCTTGAGCGGGGCTTTTTGCTGTGTGCATGCTTGCATATGGGGGTACATGGTGGTGCATGGGTGTGCATGAGAGAGTAAGGATGCGCATAGTAAAGCGCCACTGCCAGCAAACTAATCGGGTAACTTTAGCGTAAATAGGATCGGTTTAGTCTGTTTCTAATGAATGGAACTTTCTAAACGTTTAGGGATCATATATGATCTGCACCCCTTTATTTGTTGTACTGAGGAACTCGCATGGCGAATAACGAATCATTTAAAGACCAATCATCAGTAATTCATTTAGTGTTAGCGGTACTTGCGTTTGTTGGTATTGCGTTGCTGATGCCGGTTTTACAGTTGATTAAATTGTTCACGGGCTAACGCGCACCGTTTTTACATTGGCACGCGGATCAGCATTCAAGTTGCTCTTTTGAGGTAGTTATTATGGCATTATCTTTGCTTTTGGTAGAAGATAACGAACGGACACGAACGCAGATATTGAATATTTTGCAAAAAAGCGAATTTCACATAACTGTTGCGATTGATGGATTAGATGCACTTAACCAAGCAAGAATGCGTTGCTTCGATGTGGTATTACTAGACCACAAGATGCCACTGATGGATGGCTTAACGCTATTGAAGAACTTGCGTGATGAACCACTGTACGCAAATACGCCTTTGCTGTTTATGACCACAGACGAACCAAAACAAATTAGCAAGAAAGCTGAACGTTTAGGTGCTAATGTAGTGCTCGGCAAGCCGTTAGACGCGGATCTTTTACTGACTAAATTACGCCACTTTGCGCGCGATCGTGTAGTGGCCTGAGTGAATACGAATGACCCATTATGTAGCTGCGGATATGCGCGGCAATTATATTTCTCGGTTAATTAAACCGGTTGCAGATTTCCCAAAGCCTGGCCTTACATTCCGCGATATTACCCCTGCGCTGCAAGATCCTAAAGCACTGCGTAATAGCATTGATTTGTTTGCTGAGCGTTATGCAAGCTCAGGGTTAACGCAAATTGTTGCAGTAGAAGCTCGAGGCTTTATTTTTGCAGCGGCGTTAGCTGATCGTCTCGGCATCGGCCTTACCTTAATGCGGAAAGCCGGTAAGTTGCCTAGAGAAGTGTTTTCAACCAGTTACACTCTTGAGTATGGTGATGATATTCTTGAGTTGCATAAAGATGCTCTGAAGCCACGTGATAAAGTAGTGGTAATGGATGATATGCTAGCCACTGGCGGTACTATGAGTGCGGCGATTCATCTTCTGCAGCGTACGCCAGCCACAGTGGTAGAAGCAGCCTTCGTATGCGAATTGCTGTATTTGAATGGCCGCAAGGCGATGGATAAATTAGGTGTGAATAGCTATGCCATCTGTGCGTTTGATGAGTGAGCGTAAGCCTAATTACTAAAGAATTTTAATAATAATTATTGGAGGTGGCATGAGCTATCAGGTGCTAGCAAGGAAATGGCGGCCGCGTAACTTTTCTGAAGTTGTTGGCCAGCAACATGTGTTGCAAGCACTTACCAACGCATTAACGCATCAGCGTTTGCATCATGCCTACCTGCTTACCGGCACCCGTGGTGTTGGTAAAACTACAATTGCCCGAATTTTATCGCGTAGCTTAAACTGTGATAAAGGGATTACCGCCACACCTTGTGGTGAGTGTTCTGCGTGTGTTGATATTGAAGCTGGCCGTTTTGTGGATTTAATGGAAATCGATGCCGCTTCTCGCACCAAAGTAGAAGACACTCGGGAAATTCTTGAAAACGTACAGTACCGGCCAACTGCTGGGCGCTATAAAGTTTACCTTATTGATGAAGTGCACATGCTTTCGCGGCATAGCTTTAATGCGTTATTAAAAACGCTAGAAGAGCCACCTCCCCATGTTATTTTCCTGCTGGCCACTACTGATCCAGAAAAGCTTCCGGTTACTGTGCTTTCCCGTTGTTTGCAATTTAACCTGCGGGCACTTACCCGTGAGGAAATTAGCACGCAATTACAGCATATTTTAACTGCAGAAAAAATCCGTTTTGATGAATCGGCATTGGCGCTTTTAGCCCGCTCTGCCAATGGCAGTATGCGCGATGGGCTAAGCCTTACAGATCAGGCTATCGCCCAAGGCAATAATGAAGTACTCGAAGCTTCGGTTGCGCGCATGCTGGGTAGAATCGATCATGCCAACTTACTCGATTTACTGGCATCGGTAGCCGATGGTAACGTGGATGCGGTACTGCAATCGTTGCGCGAATTAGTAGATAAGATTCCAGATATCGCAGGTGTGCTTACTGAGCTACAAACCATGCTGCACCAGTTGGCATTGGCCCAGGTTGCTCCAACGCTATTAGATTCCGAACTGTTAGCGCGCAGCGAGCAACTAGCTGCATTAGCACAGAAGATTGACCCGGCTACGGTGCAAGTGTATTACCGTACCGTGCTCGATGGCCGCCGTGAGTTGCCTTATGCACCAGATGCCTTTAGTGGCGTTGAGATGACCCTGTTGCGGATGTTGGCGTTTCGGCCCGCGGCAACAGACACTGCAAGTGGTTCGGGAGTACCCATTGCGGGAAAGCCTGAAGCGGTAACTAGCGCGCCGGTAAAAGCGGCTGAACCCGATAATGTGGTTGAAACTAAAGCCGAAGCGGCCCCTGAGCGTGCTGAGAACACACCTCAGGTGCAGACGGAAGCAGTGGAAGAGCACGAAGTACCTGCATATTTAGATGATGATGAAGATGATGATTCGGCTGCTTTGTTTGCGGAACAATTGTTTTCTGAACAAGCGAGCATTGAGCAGCAAGCTTCTGCGGTGCGCCCAGCGGCTGAGCCTGAAGTGCAGCCTGCGGCATCTTCGGTACATGCAGCAGTATCTGCAGCGCCTGCACCTGAAAGCATCGCTGCGCCTTCGTTAGAGAGCGCTGATTTAACTTCATTGATGGCAACCCGCAAGCGTTTAGCGGCCAAAAAAGGGTTTGAAGCAGCTTCTGTGGTAGCGGATGTAGAGCCTATAGTTTTGGAGCAAGAGCCATCAGCGCGGAAGCAAGAGCCAGCCGCCGATGCGCAACCAACAAGTAACGGTAAAGTTATTGCGGCTGCGCAAGTTGATGCTTGGGCGGCGCAGATTGAAAAGCTGGCAGTGGTAGGGCGTACACGGCAAGTATTGTTGCACTCGCAGTTGCATGAGCAGCCGCAAGGCTACGTACTAGAAGTAGCTGCAGACATGCAGGCGCTGTTATCGGGGCATATGAACGCGAGTATTAAAAATGAATTGGCGACCGTGATTGCCAACAAAGAGCTGGAAATTAAGCTTGGTAACCCGCAGCGGACACCATTTCAAATTCAGCAAGAAATTAATGCAGCACTGCAAGCTGATGCGGAAAAACGGGTTGCTGAGCATCCGGGTATTCAACAACTGCAATCGTCTTTAGCAGCTGAAGTGAAGCAAGTAACTGTGTTGCACTAGTGTTGCTGCCCTTGTGCTGTGATAAAATTAGCGTATACGAGCCACTTGTAATTTAAGAGCCAAATTTAACTAAAGCCAAATTTAACTAAAGCCAAATTTAATTAAAGAGAGAAAAGCGATGTTCAAAGGCGGAATGGGTAACATGATGAAGCAGGCGCAACAGATGCAGGAAAAAATGCAGCAGGCGCAAGAAGAAATTGCCAGCATGGAAGTAACCGGTGAAGCGGGTGCAGGCTTGGTAAAAGTTACCATGTACGGAAACCATAACGTGAAGCGTGTTGCGATTGATGCCAGCTTGTTCGGTGATGAAGATGATCGGGAAATGCTGGAAGATTTAGTTGCTGCGGCAACCAACGATGCGGTGCGTCGTGTGGAAGAATCGAGCAAAGAGAAAATGTCTTCAATTGCCGGTGGCATGGGCCTTCCTCCGGGCATGAAACTACCATTTTAATGAAAGTTAATGAAAGCGTTTAGCCCCGCAATTGCAGCTCTAATCGAAGCACTACGAGTGCTTCCTGGAGTAGGCCAAAAAACCGCCCAGCGCATGGCATTTCAGTTATTGGAACGCCATCGTGATGGTGCCGGTAAACTTCAGCATGCTTTAGCGCATGCCTTGGAGGTTGTGGGGCGCTGTAGTAAATGCCGAACCCTGAGCGAAGATGATATTTGCGGTATTTGTGCCGATGAAAGCCGTGTGGCTGAAGGCTCATTATGTATTGTTGAATCGCCTGCAGATGTATTAGCGGTGGAACAAACCGGCCAGTATAAAGGCCAATACTTTGTACTTATGGGTAGGTTATCGCCGCTGGATGGCATTGGCCCTGGGGATATTGGCCTTGATTTACTCGAGCAACGTTTTCAACGCGATGCGATTCAAGAAGTGATTTTAGCTACAAATCCAACCATGGAAGGCGATACTACCGCGCATTTTATTGCTGATTTAGCTGCCCGCTACCAGATTCGCGCGAGCCGAATCGCCCACGGCGTGCCGGTGGGTGGTGAGCTTGAATATGTAGACCATACTACTCTTGGCCACGCTTTTTCCGGCCGCAAGAACTTCTTGTAACCCCACAAATTTCTCTGTTTACCCTTGAATTCCTGATCCTGTATCCCCATAACTTAAACCAGGTTATTAACACGATACTTCAGGAGAGTAATCACCATGGCTGACCATCAGCATGCTGAAAAACACGGTTTTCAAACAGAGGTAAAGCAGCTTCTGCACTTGATGATTCATTCGCTGTACTCGAATAAGGATATCTTTCTTCGTGAGCTTATTTCCAACGCTTCGGATGCAGCCGATAAGCTACGTTTTAAAGCGTTAGAAAATAATGCACTGTTCGATAATGATGCTGAGTTACGGGTGCGGATTAGCATTAACAAAGACGCGCGCAGCATTACCATTAGTGATAATGGCATTGGTATGAGCCGCGATGATGTAATGAGCCACTTGGGCACCATTGCTAAATCGGGTACCAAAGAATTCTTTAGCCAACTTTCTGGCGACCAAAGCAAAGATTCACAGATGATTGGCCAATTTGGGGTGGGTTTTTACTCGGCCTTTATTGTTGCCGATCAAGTAACGGTGCGCACTCGCGCAGCCGGGCTCGGCAAAGATGAAGCGGTAGAATGGCAATCTGCAGGCGATGGCGAATTTACCATTGCACCGATTAGCAAAGAGGGCCGTGGTACGGAAATTACCCTGCATTTGCGTGAGGGTGAAGATGAATTTTTAGATAATTGGAAGTTGCGCGAGATTGTAACAACGTACTCTGATCATCTGAGTATTCCGGTGCAGATGTGGAAGGATGAGCAGCCTGAGCGCGATGGCCCTGATGGCGAGAAAATTCCTGCGCAGCCGGGTGAATGGGAAACCGTAAATGCTGGTAAAGCCTTGTGGTTGCGCGAGAAAGCAGACATTAGTAAGGAAGAGTACCAAGAGTTTTATAAATCGGTAGCGCATGATTTTGATGATCCGTTGCTGTGGAGCCACAACAAGGTTGAAGGGAAGCACGAGTACACTAGCTTGTTGTTCATTCCAAAGCGGGCGCCTTGGGATTTGTGGAACCGAGAAAATCAGAAAGGCATTAAGTTATATGTGCAGCGCGTGTTCATTATGGACGATGCGGAACAGTTTATGCCTACTTACCTGCGCTTCGTGCGTGGTTTAATTGATTCTAATGATTTACCGCTGAATGTTTCGCGGGAGATTTTACAGGATAATAAAGTAACCCGAGCAATGCGCAGTGCGAGCACGAAAAAAGTGCTGCAAAGCTTGGTGAAATTGGCCAAAGATGATGTTGAAGCATACAACAGCTTCTGGGATAACTTTGGTAACGTATTGAAAGAAGGCCCAGCGGAAGACCAAGCGAACATCGAACGCATTTGTGAACTGTTGCGCTTTACTTCTTCTCATGAAGATAGCGCTGAGCAGCGTGTTTCTTTAGACGCCTACATTGAGCGCATGAAGGAAGGCCAAGAGGCGATTTACTATATTGTTGCTGATAGCTATGAAGCGGCGAAAAACAACCCAGCATTGGAAATCTTCCGCAAGAAAGGCGTGGAAGTGTTGTTACTTTCAGATCGTATTGATGAATGGCTAATGAGCCACTTAACCGAGTACAAAGAGAAGAAATTCCAATCGGTTACCCGTGGTGATTTAGATTTGGGCGATTTGGATGATGAACAAGACAAGGCTGAGCATGAGAAACTGGAGAAGGATTTCGAAGGTACCGTGCAACGCTTTGAGAAAACCTTAGGCGATAAAGTGAAAAAGGTTCGGGTAACGCACCGGCTAACCGATTCACCTGCCTGTATTGTTACCGATGATAACGATATGAGCACGCAAATGGCGAAGTTAATGGAAGCGGCAGGGCAAAAAGTACCAGAAACTAAGTACATTTTTGAGCTGAATCCTGAGCATCCATTGGTGCAGCGTGTGGCCGATGAGCAGGATGAAGAACGCTTTGGTGAGTGGGCGGAATTGTTGCTTGAGCAGGCTACGTTAGCGGAACGCGGTAGCTTGAAAGATCCAAGCACCTTTGTACGCCGCTTGAACAAACTGATGCTAGCCCTGTAATGTTCGCTCGCTAGCTGCAGGGAAAGTTAGCGCCCGGTGCGGTTGATAGCATGATATTTACCGTATAGGGTGGCCGCTTTGTAACCTGCGCAAGTAAGCACATTCGTTATTATTTAAAAAGCTCGATTTCCTCGGAAATCGGGCTTTTTTAGACTATGGTCGGCCTTGTTATTTCGGCCTTGGAGGGGTAAAGTTGGGCGCATAAATTTTACATCTATCCAACACTACAAACTTAGGGGATTAACCATGCGGATCATTCTGCTGGGTGCGCCAGGCGCAGGGAAGGGCACACAAGCCCAATTTCTGATGAATACTTATCATATTCCACAGATTTCGACCGGGGACATGCTGCGTGCTGCGATTAAAGCAGGTACAGAGCTTGGCAAGAAGGCGAAAGAAGTGATGGATGCAGGCCAATTGGTTTCCGATGATATTATGATTGGCTTGGTGCAAGAGCGCATTACCCAAGAAGATTGTAGCAATGGCTTTTTACTAGATGGCTTCCCGCGCACTATTCCGCAAGCGGATGCGATGCAAGAAGCCGGTATTAAAATCGATTATGTGCTGGAATTCGATGTGGCTGATGACGTGATTGTAGAACGTATGGCTGGCCGCAGAGTGCATCCGGGTTCTGGCCGTGTGTATCACGTGAGCTATAACCCACCGAAAAAAGATGGTAAAGACGACGTTACCGGTGAAGATTTGGTAGTGCGTGAAGATGATAAAGAAGCCACGGTTCGCAAGCGCTTGAAGATTTATCATGAGCAAACCGAACCTTTGGTAGCGTATTACAGCAATCTTGCTGAGCAAGGCGTGGTGGCATGCCACAAAATCGATGGCACCCAGAAAGTGGATGACATCAACCATCAACTGCAAGAAATTCTAGGCTAATTACTATGCTACTACCGATTACGAGTTTATTTGCAGCAATCTTAACCTTGCTTTACATGGTGTTGGCGTTCCGCATTATTCGCTTACGTTGGCGCGATAAAGTAGGCATAGGTACTGGCGAAAGCCCTGATTTAAAAGCCGCTGTTCGTGTGCATGGTAACTTTGCGGAATATGTGCCGTTGGCACTCATTTTGCTCGGTTTAATGGAGCTGAACGGTGCTAGCCCATTATGGTTATATGGCTTGGGCGGGCTGTTATTTGTAGCGCGTATTAACCATGCGATTGGCCTTACTAAAACGATCGGTGTTAGCCCTTATCGCTCGATTGGCGTATTAGGTACGTTCGCGATGTTATTGCTCGCGGCAGGTTACTTAATTGGCTTTGTTTTAGGTAGCTAATAGAATGCGCCTAGCGGGGCAGGGAACACTTGCCTTGTTAGGTGCTGATAACGTTTTTTCTGTGTAGAGATTTAAGTGCATGACCAAGATTGTTGCGCTGCATAGCTCGCAAAGCCATAGCGGGCAGTGGCGGTTTCTAGCGAAGGCGCTGCGTACGTTGCGCGCCGGTAGCGAAAACGATAACACTAACGCCCGCCCTTCATTGGCGGGCGTTGCTTTTCCAATGCCTGAGTTTGTGGCGGCTGATTTAGTTGGCTATGGCAAAGGCGCTCCATTAACCAAGCCTGCTGCTGAGTTTCGCTTAGCTAATGAGCTAGCGATGTTGCAGAATGCGCACCAGTTCGCTGAGAACCCTTTTGCTGCACATACTAGCTGCGCTCCGGGAGGCCCTGAGCCAGTATTTCTAGTAGGGCACTCGTATGGTGGCGCGGCGGCGTTACGCTGGGCATTAACTTACCCTGAACAAGTACAGGGATTGGTGTTATATGAGCCGGTAAGCTTTCATGTGCTAGCAAAGCATACTCCTGCTCGCCAAGAAATTGTGGATATAGCGCGGCAAATGGATGAGCGTTCGAACGCCGAAGCGGCAGCTGCTTTTGTTGATTACTGGAATCAACCCGGCTATTTCGCCAAGCTGCCTGAGGCAGCACGCACTATGATGATCGCACAGCAAACGAAAGTGCAGGCGGATTTCCATGCGTTGATTGATGAACCCACTGCGTTAGCAGAATATGCGGCTATCCAGTGCCCGGTAGTGCTGTTTCACGGTGTACAATCGCCACTTTCTAGTCGCACTGTGGCTGAGAATCTAGCCAACACCTTGCCCAACTGTATTCACTTAGATGTGGATGCAGGGCATATGGCGCCGTTGGTTGCCGCCGATAAAATTACACCTTTATTGATTAACGCCTTGCGCTCCATGCAAGCAATTCCTGAGTATTGATACTCGTAGTAGGAACCCGGTGCTAAGCTTTATGTTGGCGATTTGCCACATAATAAACTTAACGCGCCAGATGTGAGAACCCGATATGCGCCACTTATGGCCTGAAACGAAAAAGCTTGGTTTACTAACCGGCCCAATTTTAATTGCGCAACTTACGCAGATGCTGATGGGAGTGGTAGACACCCTGATGGCGGGGCGCGTAGGCGCAACTGATTTGGCTGCTGTTTCTGTGGGCGGCTCGGTGTGGGTGCCACTTACCTTGCTAGTTTTTGGCCTTGGCCTCGCCCTGGCGCCAGTTATTTCTCATTGTGATGGCGCTAATGAGCGCAGCCAAGTGGCGCGGCACTTCCAACAATCATTGTACACCTGCATTATTGGTGCAGTACTTACCGGTATTTTGTTGTATTTAGCGCCGTACTTTTTAGGTGTGCTGGATGTGGAAGAAGATTTCCGCGATAAAACCATCGCTTATTTGCGTTATATCATGTGGGGCCTGCCAGCCTTTGTATTGTATGTAGTGTTGCGTAACCTCTGTGAAGGTTTATCGCATACCATGCCATCTCTGGTGATTGGGATTATTGGGTTGCTGATCAATATTCCTGTGAACTACATCTTTATTTACGGCAAGTTAGGTATGCCGGCTCTTGGAGGCGCTGGTGCTGGTGTGGCTTCAGCTATTGTACTTTGGGGTATGGCATTAAGCTTGTTGGGCTATGTGTTGGTGGCCAAACGTTACAAGAAGGTAGCACCCTTTGCGAAATTTTATCCGCCGAACTGGGATGATATTACCCACTTTGTGCGCTTAGGCTTTCCGATATCGATGGCTCTATTCTTTGAAACCAGCTTGTTTGCCGCGGTGGCCATCCTTATTGCGCCATTGGGCGCTATCGTGGTTTCGGGCCACCAAATTGCGCTGAATGTTTCCTCGTTGGTGTATATGTTCCCGTTGAGTTTGAGTATGGCGGTAACCTTACGGATTGGCTTTGCTCTGGGTGCCCAACGCTCGGAAGACGCCATGAATGCATTTAAAGTGGCGTTGCTGCTTGGGGTGAGTTTTGCCACGGTAAACGGCTTAGGGATGTGGTTAGGGGGCCGTTGGTTGGCTTCGTTGTACACTACCGACGCCGAGATCATTGCGCTGGCTAGCACGTTATTGGGTTTGGCCGCTATTTTCACGATATCCGATACGTTCCAAGCGATTTCGATTGGCGCTTTGCGGGGCTATAAAGATACCCGGGCTTCCATGATTGTTACCCTTATTGCCTACTGGCCTTTTGGTTTAACCGTGGGTGTAGTGCTGGGGCTTACGGATCTGATTGTGCCACGGATGGGCGCTGCAGGGTTCTGGATTGGCTTTATTTCCGGCTTAAGTGTGGCAGCGGTAATGCTCACGGTACGCTTGTACCGTGTACATCACAATTGGGAACTGCAGGGCAAAGCGCACGCGGATTAGCGTTAGCGCTCTGGATTAGCGCTTGCGCTGGCGCAGCACAGCCACTACATCGGCAAGTGATAAATCACGCGCCTGCAACACTACTAACAAGTGATAGAGCAAATCGGCACTTTCGTTTAGTAAGGCTTCATCGTTCTGTACAACTGCGGCAAGTGCCACTTCAACACCTTCTTCGCCTACTTTTTGGGCACAGCGGCGAATACCATCATTGAGCAATTTTGCCGTGTAACTGGAACCCGGGTTTCCCGCGGCCAAATCTGCTTTGCGCGCAGCAATCGTGCGTTCCAATTCAATCAGCTCACTGGCAACAGGTTGTGCGGCCGGTAGCCAACAGGTTTCATTACCAAGATGGCAGGTTGGCCCTTGCGGCCGCGCTTGCACTAGCAGGGCGTCGGCATCGCAATCACCGGTAACTGAATCGAGTAGCAGTTCATGGCCTGAACTTTCGCCTTTCATCCATAAACGCTGCTTGCTACGGCTAAAGAAGGTAACTTTGCCAGTGCTGAGGGTTTGCGCAAGCGCTTCTTGATTCATGTAGCCTTGCATGAGCAAACGGCCACTTTCGCTATCTTGCACCATGGCTGGCAATAAACCATCCATTTTTGCCCACGCAAGTTCAGTGCTATTTTCGTTGGTAATGATCATGCGTTTTCCTTAGTAGCGAATAGGTACACCGCTATCGCGCAAATTTTCTTTTAGTGTGTTGATGGCAATCACGCCTTTGTGAAATACCGATGCCGCTAGTGCACCATCAACATTGGCTTGCTGGAATACTTGGGTGAAATGTTCTATCGCGCCGGCACCACCGCTAGCAATCAAGGGTACATTGCAAATTTGCCGAATCGCTGCGAGCTGTTCGATATCGTAACCTTGGCGCACGCCATCTTGGTTCATACAGTTGAGCACAATTTCGCCAGCACCGCGGTGGATTACTTCGCTCACCCAATCGGCGGTTTGCCACGTAGTTTTCTGGGTGCGGCCTTCATCGCCAGTGAATTTATATACTTCATATTCACCGGTTTCGGCGTTGTAGAAGCTATCTACACCAATCACCACACACTGCTGGCCGAATTCATCCACTAGCTCGTTAATCAAATCTGGGCGGCGCAGGGCAGGTGAGTTCACCGAGATTTTATCGGCGCCCATGGCTAAAATTTCCCGCGCTTGCTCTACGCTTTGGATGCCGCCGGCAACCGCGAAGGGAATATTAATTACTTCCGCTACCCGGCTTACCCATGATTTATCCACCACGCGGTTATCGGCGCTGGCGGTAATATCATAAAATACCAGCTCATCGGCGCCTTCGGCGGCGTAGCGGGTGGCTAAGGGTACGATATCACCCACAATTTCATGATTACGAAACTGTACGCCTTTCACCACTTGGCCATCGCGAACATCTAAACAGGGAATTATGCGTTTTGCCAGCATGCGAGTGCCTCCTCGAGGGTGAACTTCCCGGTAAGCAAGGCTTTCCCGAGAATCACGCTATCGCAATTCTGTGCTTTTAGCTCGGTTAAATCATTCAGCCCAGCAACACCGCCAGAGGCTTGCCAAGCAATGCTTGGATATTGCTTCTTGAGCTCGCTATATAAGGCCACATTGGCGCCGGTAAGCGTACCATCGCGGCTAATATCGGTGCATAACACATGGCGCAAGCCGGCAGCGATATAGGCTTGCAGCACGGCATCGAGGGTAACATTACTTTGTTCTTGCCAGCCTTCGGTAGCGAGCCAGCGTTGGCCATCTGCATCGATGTGGATATCGAGCGCCAAAACGATGGCTTCGGGACCAAACTCGTGCAGCCAGGCTAATACTTCGGCTGGATCTTTTACCGCTTTCGAGCCAATTACTGCGCGTTGTACACCGGCGGCAAGTAATTGCTGCACATCACTTTTGCTGCGAATGCCACCGCCCGTTTGTACCGGTAGGCCTGTTTGCTTGGTGATTTCAGCCAGTAAAGCGAGTTGCCGTTTGGCCGGGTTGCGAGCGCCATCAAGATCAACTAAGTGAATAAATTCGGCACCGCTATCGCGGTACTGGCAAGCCACTGCTACGGGATCGCTTGAGTAGGTGGTTTGTTGGGCGAAATCGCCTTTTACCAGCCGTACTACTTGGCCATCAATTAAATCTAATGCTGGAATTAACATGAAAACTCCAAGAAATTCTGTAAAACATGGGCGCCATCTACACCAGAGCGTTCAGGGTGAAACTGCACGCCAATGAAGTTGTTATGGGCAATAGCGGCAGAGAACGGCATGCTGTATTCGCATGTGGCAATCGTGCTCGAGCCGATTGGCGCGGCAAAGCTATGCACATAATAGAACCACGGTTGCGTTAAGCCTTTAAAGATTGGGTGTTGTTCGCCTTGTTCGTTCACGGTGCTGGTTTCGTTCCACCCCATGTGCGGAAGTGGCATGTTTGCCGCAGCTTGCATGCGCTCGATACTGCCGGGGATTACGCCGATGCAATTTACATAGCTTTCTGCAGCCGCAGTGATTTTTGCGGTTTGGGCGGCAATTAACGAGCCTTTACCTACTTCTGCGGAGCGCTCGGTAAGCATTTGCATACCTAAACAGATACCTAATACGGGCTGGGTTAAGGCTTGCAATACGGGCACTAAACCTAGGCTTTCGAGCGAGCGCATGGCTGCACCCGCAGTACCTACGCCGGGTAAAACTACGTGGCTAGCGGCCTTGATTACTGCAGGATCGGCGCTAATGGTTGGAGTAATACCCAAACGCCGAAAGGCAAAATCAACCGATGCCAAGTTCGCCACGCGGGTATTCACGATCACCAAGTTCACGTGTTCGAAACTCATGCCAAAACCCCTTTACTCGATGGCATTTCGCTACCACTTTTCTGAATAGCTTGGCGCAGGCCACGGCCGAACACTTTAAACAAACTTTCTACCTGGTGATGCGCGTTGCCTTCAGTGGTGCTGAGGTGCAGTGATACTTTCATGGTATCGCACAGCGAGCGGAAAAAGTGCTCTACCATTTGCGTACCCAGTTGGCCTACGGTTTCGGCAGTAAAATCGGCGCTAAACACCAAAAACGGCCGGCCGGAAATATCGAGAATACACTCAGCGCGGCACTCATCCATTGGCAGTACGAAGCCAAAGCGGCCAATGCCACGCTTATCGCCCATTGCTTTGTGTAATGCTTCGCCTAAAGCTAATGCGGTATCTTCAACCGTGTGGTGATCATCGATGTGCAAATCGCCTTGCACACTTATTTGTAATGAAAATCCGCCATGGGTGGCGATCTGTTCGAGCATGTGATCGAAAAAGCCCAAGCCAGTGTGAATTTTGATTGGCCCACGCTCATCCAAATTCACCTGAATATTAATATCGGTTTCTTTAGTAGTGCGAGTTACCTCAGCAGTACGCTGCTGTTGGGTAAGCTGCTTCACAATGGCAGGCCAGCCAAGCGCGATGCGTTCGTAACGAATGCCGGCAATCCCCATGGCCTCTGCCAGTTGCAGATCGGTATCGCGATCGCCAATTACTGCAGAGGTAGTAAAATCCACGCGGCCTTGCTGCAAATACCCTTTTACCAAGCCGAGTTTGGGCTTGCGGCAGCTACAGCTTTCGTGATCAAAGTGCGGGCAAATCAGCACATCTGCAAAGCGAATACCATGGGCGCTAAATAAATCCATCATGGCTTGATGTGGCGCATCGAAATCGGCTTGTGGAAAACTATCGGTGCCTAAGCCATCTTGGTTACTTACCATCACCAGAGTGTAACCGGCGGCTTGTAAATCTTGCAGAGCGTTAATTACGCCAGGCTCGTATACCAATTTTTCTAAGCTATCGAGTTGTTTATCGATTGCTGGCTCTGCAACGAGAGTACCATCACGGTCGATAAATAAAATCTTTTCAGCGGCCATTAGGCGAACTCCTCTGTTGCCGGTTGAAAGCTGGCAAGTACGCGCAGTAGCTCAATATTTTCTTCGGGGCTACCTACGGTAATGCGAATTGCTTGGCTAAGGCCAAGTTGGCTCGATTGATTGCGAATCAGTACGCCTTGGGCAATACAATGCTGCATTAGCGCATCTGCGTTGCGTACCTGAATAAGGATAAAGTTGGTAACGCTTGCATGCACCTGCTCTACCCACGGGAATTTTACCAGTTCTGGGGCCAGTAAGTTACGCTCGGCCACGATTTCTATCGTATCCTGCCGAGTTTTCAGCCGATCATCGAGGCGCAGCGCCTGCTGCGCAATTTGCACACTCATATCCGGCAATGGATACGGCGCCAATACCGGTAGCAAAGCTTGCACCAACGCTACAGAACCAATCGTGAAACCCACGCGAATACCCGCTAAACCAAAGGCCTTCGAAAGCGTGCGCATTACCACCAAGTTATCGAATTCCGGTAAGTAGCGCAGCATACTTACACTGGTTTGCAGATTGGGGTCAGTGAGCTTGGTGTCAGAGACAATGGGGTCAGAGACAACGGTGTCAGACACCGTGCTCACTGACCCCGATCTCTGCGCGGTTTCTTGGTAGAACTCGAAGTAGGCTTCATCTACTACCACTAGCGCGCGGCCTCGGCACATTTCGATTACGGCAAGCATATCGGCTTCTTGCAGCGGGTTGCCGAGTGGGTTCGAAGGGTTGCACAAGAACACTACTTTAATGGCGCCATTGGCGGCGTTTAGCGCTTGCTCTATAGCCGCTAAATCGAGTTGCCAATCATTGGCGCGCAGCGGCACCGCAACGGTTTCGTTGTGGTTAATTGATGCGGAAATCGCATACATGCCGTAAGTAGGGGGGCAAATCAGGATTTTATCCCGGCCCGGCTCGCAAAAGCTGCGGATCATCAGCTCAATACTTTCATCACTACCGCGGTGGCTAATCACTTGGCTGGCGGTAACACCTGCGTATTCAGCATAGGCTTGATTAAGTGGCTTATTCTGGAAATCTGGGTACCGATTCAACTCTTCGGTAGCCACTTGGTAGCTGCGGCCATAGGGCGATTCATTGGCATTTAGCCAAAGATTACCGCCGCTCATTGAGCGCCGCGCTGATGCATAGGGCGTAAATGTTTTTAAGTGCTCACGAAGCAAATCTTGCACGAATGTGGTGCTCATGGTTTGCCCTCTACTAGTGCAATATCCTGCAGAAAACGTTGGCTATCTAAACGCAATGAAACGGCACGTAAGTGCGCATCAAGGCTTTCTTCGGCCGCTAAATCAATAATACTGGTACCAAGATTTGCCAGCCCACGCGGCGTTACTTCTTGCACGGTATAGCGGCGATAGAAATCGAGCAAACCAAGGCTGCTGTAATTACGCGCAAAACCATAGGTTGGTAGCACGTGATTCGTACCGGTGGCGTAATCGCCCCCTGATTCTGGCGTGTAGTGGCCAACAAAAATGGAGCCGGCGCGGGTTAATTTTGGCAACCAAGTATTCGCATCACTAAGCTGCACACTTAAGTGCTCTGGTGCGTAGGTTTCGCTGATGGCCACCGCTTCGGTTAAATCCGCAGTAATGATTAGCGCGCTGGCTGCCAAAGCTTGGGTAGCAATTTCTACGCGCGGCAAGGCGGCTAGTTGTGTTGCCAGCTCTACGCGTACAGCATCTACTAAAGTTGCTGAAGGGCTCAATAAAATCACTTGTGAATCGGGGCCATGTTCTGCTTGGGAAAGCAGGTCTGCGGCCACGAATGCTGGCTCGGCGCTATCATCGGCAATAATTAATAATTCCGAAGGGCCAGCCGGTAAATCAATAGCAGGGCCACCGGCGCGTTGGCTTACTTGCTGTTTGGCTTCAGTAACATAGCTATTGCCGGGGCCAAATATTTTATCCACCGCAGGGATACTTTCGGTACCCAGTGCGAGTGCAGCAATGGCTTGCGCGCCGCCACCAAGATACACACCGGTAACACCGCATTTCATAGCGGCGTAACAGATAGCCGGAGTGAGCTCGCCAGAATGAACACCGGCTTTAGCGGGTGGGCTTATCAACACGCGCTCGGCACAATTAGCGATCTGGGCCGGAATCCCCAGCATCAACACAGTGCTGGGTAAGCTTGCGCTACCGCCGGGAATGTATAAACCTACTCGCGCCATCGGCGCAAATTTCTGCTGGCAAAGCACACCTGGCATGGTTTCTACCGTAATATCTTGCGGCTGTTGTGCTAGATGAAACATACGGATGTTATTGTATGCTTGATCGATAGCCGCTTTTACGTTGGCCGGTGTTTGCGCCGCTATTGCAGCTACGCGTTCTAATGGTAGCTCAGGGCTAGTAAGATCTACTCCATCAAAGCGCTTGGTAAGGGCAAGCAAGGCGTTATCACCTTGCTGTGCTACTTGGCCAATAATATCGCGTACTTGCTGTTGCAGCTTTGCGGAAACAGCTTGCACTGGGCGATCTAACAGCTGCTGTTGCTGCTCAGTTGTGGCTTGCTGCCAAACTACTGGCTGTGGAATTGCTGTATTTAACTGTGGCATACACTTAACCCATCATTTTTTCGATTGGCATAACCAAGATAGAGCTACACCCTAGAGCTTTTAGCTGCTCCATGGTTTCCCAGAATAGATTCTCGGTACTTACTACGTGCACCGCTACTTGGCTATCGCTGTGCGCAAGCGCTAATACCGTTGGCCGCTCGGCACCCGGCAAAATCGCTTCTACCTCAGCAAGCTTATCTTTCGGTGCGTGTAGCATAATGTATTTACTTTCTTTGGCGAGCTGCACGCCATCTAAACGGGCTAACAACTTATCAATTAACGCTTGCTTTTCAGTGCTTAGGGCTTCATCACGTTGTATGAGCTGCACTTGTGAGCGGAAAATTACATCTTTCTCCACCAAACCATTCGCTTCTAAGGTGGCGCCAGTAGATACCAAATCGCAAATGGCATCGGCCAAGCCAGCGCGTGGAGCCACTTCAACAGAGCCGGTGAGCATTACGGTGCGTGCATCAATGCCCTGTTTTGCTAGGTAATTTTCGAGAATTCGCGGATAAGTAGTAGCAATTTTTTTGCCCGCTAATTCGGTAATACCTTGGTAATTATCTTCTTTTGGTACCGCTACACTTAAACGGCAATAGCCATAATCTAAACGGCGTAGTGGGTTGAATGCACTTGGTTGCTTCTTGATAACACGCTCTAAGCGCTCTTCTTCGAGTACGTTTTCACCCACAAGGCCTAAATCAACCACGCCGTCCATTACTAAACCAGGAATATCATCATCGCGCACCCGCAGCAAATCTACTGGGTGGCTGGTGCTGTGCGCCATTAACCGTGCTTCATGTAAATTGAATTTCACACCACAGGCTTCGAGAAGCTTAAGCGATTCTTTACTCAAGCGGCCTGATTTCTGTACCGCGATAGTTAAGCGTTGGTTACTCATATTCATTATTCCCATTCTTTGTGAATCTAAATTTGTGAATTCGTGTGCTATTGATGGTTTGTAAAGCAACTAAAATAAGGCAAATAAAAAGCCCCGGTAAGGTACGCTTCCGGGGCTTGCTTAATGCTTTATTTGGGAAGGTACCGTGAACACGTACCTCCCAATACAGCAGAAGGCCGTTAATGGGGATGATGGTGATGATGTTTTACAACCACAGCAAACCACGGTGCACTAGTACCACCATTATTCTGCATGCTGAAGTTGTATAGAGAAAACATTATCTTGGCCTTTTATTCACGTTACAGTTTGTTGAAGTTGTATGAATTCTACGCGGCTGAAAAAAAAAGTGCAAGTAGAAATTTCAGCTTCAATGATACCGCTTAAAGGTTCGATTTAGCTTGCGATTACAAGCTACGTGGCAATGCCAAGAAGAAGCTGGTACCTTCACCGGGCTTGCTTTTCACGGTAATGTCGCCATGCAACTTCTGGCGCACTAAATTGTAAACAATAGGCATCCCTAATCCTGTACCACCTTCATTACGCTTAGTAGTGAAGAAGGGATCGAAGATTTTTGCCAGAACTCGTTCATCCATACCCGCGCCATTATCGCTGAAGGTGATCCGCACCTGATTGCCAGCAATGGTTTCGGCTGAGAGGGTTATTTCCCCACCGGGTTCGTTAAAGGCGTGGCGAATCGCATTGGTTACTAAATTGGTAATGATTTGTGCCATCGCCCCGGGAATAGTAACCATACGAATATCACTAGGTATATCGATACGATAGGCTACGCCTGCGCGGCGCATTTCAATCGATAGGGTAGACATCACTTCTTCTAGGTAACCGCGTAAATCAATTTCGCGTTTCTCGGCCACCATTTGGTCTACGGCGATCTGTTTAAAGTTACTAATGAGCGCGCCCACACGCTGTAAGTTTTTTTGCGTAAGGCTTAAAGAATCGGCGCCACGCTCAACAAAACTGGTGAGCTGTTCGCGGGTAAGGGTGCCTTTCTCTAAGTTTTCTTTCAGTACCACGATGCGATCGTTTACCATGCTGGTACCGGTGATAGCAACGCCAAGAGGCGTATTTACTTCGTGGGCAACACCGGCAACCAAGTTACCAAGGGCGGCCATTTTTTCTGATTCCACCAGTTTATCTTGCGCTTCATTTAGATCATTGAGGGTAACCATTAGCTGGGCCGCAGTTTTCCGCTTATTCAAGAACATGCCCACTGTGGTAAAGGCCAGCACCAGCGCTACTAAAAATGCTAAGCCAATAGCCCATAAGTAAAGGCGTTGGCGATCAATGGTACGTTCACGAGATGCAAGCAAAGCAAGTTGTTCCGCTAGGGCGTTACGTTGATCACGGAGCTGCTGTTGTTGCACCGATAACACGCTACGGTTGGCGGCAATGCGATTGGCAAGTTCATCGGATTCCAATTGCTTTTCTTGCAATTGCAGCTCTTTCTCATTTAGCTCACGTTCCTGTGCTGCGAGGGCAAGCTCGCTGCGCCGCAAGGTTTGTTGAATTTGCTGCAGTTGTTCTTCACGTTGCACTAACAATTGCCGCTGTAAATCCAGTTCGCCAAGCAGATCGCGCAGCGCTTGCTGCTGCGAATCTAACACTTGTTCTTTATCTTCCAGCGTGCCTTGTTGCGCGCGCAGCACATTATCGCGTTCGCGGATAGTTTGCTCGAGAATATCGATACGGTTCAGTAGCTGCCGGTTTTCGGTTGCAGCGGTGGCTAGTTCCTCAGTTGTTGCGGATAGCTCGTTTTGTAATAGCGCAAGGCGTTGGTAGGCTCTGCGCGCATACACAGTGAGTTCTAGCTCGGTACCGCGTAGGGTGAGTAAATCGGTGTTAGTGCGCAAGCCACTATCTTGGATACGCTCGTTGTTCACTTGGAAGGCGAGGCGATTTTGATTACCGCTGATGAGGTTAATCATCATTTCATCGCGCACTGGCGAATGTTCACTCACAATTAGAATTGCTCGAGCGCGGGTGGCATTGAAGGCACTGTTTAGCTGATGTGATGCACCTGGGGCGATATAGAGAATGTCTACTTCACTGGCCATGTTGGGCCGCGTAAGTAAACGCACATCTACGCGTAACCCTCGCACTGGCAGTAACGGTGCGGCCAGCAGTTGCTGATACACGGATTCATTACCAAGTACCCCGATGGTGAGTTGCTCACGAACCGATTCATTCGGCCAAGTAACATAGTTTGCTAGGTTAGCGAGATACGCTGCGCGTAATTCGGTGCCAGTAATTGGGGCGGCGGTATCATCATGCTGTAGGTTTGCTGATACAGGCGTTTGCTGCGCGGCATGGGCATAGCTAAACGGGCCGTTGATCAGCGTGCTGAACAGCAAAGAAGAAAGCAATAGTGAACAAATCAGCAATAACCGACGCATCATAACATTCGGCATCCTTAGTAACTTATGGAATAATGGCCATAGCATATCGCAAAGGACGTTAGGATGTCAGAGGTTACCGCAGTTTTTCGCTCGGGTGGGGCACTCAGCAAAGCGTTGCCCGGATTTCAACCCCGCCCAGCCCAGCAAGAAATGGCTGCAGCTATTGCCGCGCTTGATAAAGCAGGCGATCAATTGGTGGTGGAAGCAGAAACCGGCACGGGTAAAACCTTCGCTTACTTAGCTCCGGCTTTGTTACGCTGCCGAGCTGGTAGTGGGGCAAAAGTGATTCTTTCCACGGGCACGCGTAATTTACAAGAACAGTTGTTTCATAGAGATTTACCGCAACTGCGTGATGCGCTGGCGCCACAAGCAGTTGCCGCCTTGTTAAAAGGGCGCTCCAATTATTTATGTTTAAACCGTTTAGAGCAATCCATTCGCCATCCTGCAGATGCTGATAGTAAGGTGCTGGCACAACTGCAAGAAGTGCGCGATTGGGCGAATAGAACCAGAACGGGTGATTTAGGTGAGCTCGCCACCTTGCCCGAAGATGCGCAAGTGTTACCACGGGTTACCAGTACCATTGATAACTGTTTGGGGCGTGAATGCCCGCAGTATGAAGATTGTTATTTGGTGCAGGCCCGCAAAGAAGCCTTAGAAGCCGATATTGTGGTGGTGAATCACCATTTGTTTTGCGCCGATTTAGTGCTAAAAGACACCGGTTTTGGCGAGCTAATTCCTGCCGCCGATATTGTGGTATTTGATGAAGCACACCAACTACCCGATATTGCCAGCCAATACTTTAGTGATACCGTATCTACGCGCGCCATTGTGGAGCTGTGCAAAGATTTGCAGTTTCTCTACAAAACCGTGGTGCGAGATGCTAAAGCGCTTTCACAAATTGCCGATCAGCTGGATCGTGCGGCGCGAGATTTGCGGCTGAATTTTCCACTTGATCCGGAACGCAGCAATTGGCGCGATGCGCTACACCATGATGAAACGGCGAAAGCGAGCACTCATTTAGCCGAGTTAATTAGCCGTGCCCAGGCGATTTGTAAGGGCCTAGTGGGGCGGGATAAGGATCTTGATCAGTGCTTAGAGCGTTTGGAGTTGATTCGTAAACGCTGGGATTTGCTGCTAAATACGCAAGTTACCGGTTACAGCTATTGGTACGAAACCTCGCAGCGGCACTTAACTGTGCATCGTACACCGCTTTCCGTAGCCGAGCCTTTCGGCCGCCAACTCGCCGAGCAAAACGCGCGCTGGGTGTTTACCTCGGCAACGCTTACGGTAGAAGGCTCATTCGATTATTTTAATGAACGGTTGGGCTTACAGAAGGCTAAAACATTGATTTTAGATAGCCCATTCGATTTCCAGAAGCAGGCCATGCTGTGTTTGCCACGTTATTTACCAGAACCGAATTCGCCGGCCATGGCGGATGCATTGGCTGATATTGTGCAGCAAGTAGTAGCAGTGAACCGTGGCGGCACCTTTGTGTTGTTCACAAGCCACCGTATGCTGCAGAAACTGGCCACGAATTTATTGGGTGTAATTGATAGGCCGCTGTTGGTGCAAGGGCAAAGTAGTAAACGCGAACTATTAAACCAGTTTGTGGCAGCGGGGAATGCCGTATTACTTGGTACTAGTTCCTTCTGGGAAGGGGTGGATGTGCGTGGTGATGCGCTTAGCTGTGTGATTATTGATAAACTACCTTTTACATCGCCCGACGAGCCATTGCTGCAAGCGCGGGTAGAAGATTGTAAAATGAAGGGCGGTAATCCGTTTGCGAGTATTCAGATCCCACAGGCGGTAATCGCAATGAAACAGGGTGCTGGGCGCTTGGTGCGCGATGTTACCGATCGCGGTGTGCTGATTGTGGGTGATAACCGCTTAGTAACCAAAGGGTATGGCACTACCTTTTTAGCCAGCTTACCGGATATGGCTCGCACTCGCTCGCTGCAAAAAGCGCTGGATTTTTTAGCTGCGGTGCCAGAGCCTTCAGCGCATGGCAAAGAGCCCTCAGCGCATGGCAAAGAGCCTTCAGCGGCTGGGAAAGAGCCTTCAGCTTTAGATAAAGAGCCGCCCATTACCTGTGAAAATAATTAACTTAGGCAAGAGTAACGCATGAAAAATACCCGCCTGTTGGCAATTGATAGTGCAACCGAATACTGTTCTGTTGCGTATACAGATGGCACACGATTAATTTCTCGTGGCCAGGAAGCCCCGCGAAAGCACGCCGATTTGCTCTTGCCTTATGTGCAAGAAGTGCTGCAAGACGCTGGCGTAACGCTGGCGGATATTGATGCCATTGTGGTTGGCCATGGCCCCGGAAGCTTCACTGGTGTGCGGATTGCAGCAGGTATTGCGCAAGGCCTAGCGTTTAGCCAGCAGATTCCAGTAATCGGCATTTCTAGCTTGGCGGCGATGGCGCAACAAACGTTGCGTTTACATGGCGCAAAAGCGGCTGCGGTGGCAATTGATGCGCGCATGGGCGAAGTATATTTTGGAACCTATGTGGCGGAAAATGGTCTGATGTTGCAGCTGGGTTCTGGGCAAGAGAACGAAATTGTATGTACGCCAAGCGTGGTACCGCAGTTATCAGCAGAGCATGAATGGCACACGGCTGGAACGGGTTTTGTAACGTACGCAGAGGCCTTGCCGGAGCGCTTAACTGGCGCTGAAAATGGTGAGAATAATGTAAAGCTAGTGGCGAGCAAGGTGCGCTTCCCCCATGCTGAAGATATGTTAACCTTGGGCTTGCATGCATTCTTGCACGGCCAAGGAGTGATGGCAGAAGAATTTGATGTGCGCTATGTGCGCAATGAAGTAACATGGCAAAAATTGCCAGGGCGGGAGTAGCGTTAGTAGGGATGTAGTAACATCACTACTAGGCGAGCCGCTAACCGGAGGTACTAAACATGAAGATTCAATGGTTGTATAAAGCCTGTTTACTTGGTGCAGCTGCCCTTGCACTCTCGGGCTGTGCCTCGCAATTACCGGAATCTATTCGTGGTGATGGTAGTACACTTACCACCTATGATCAGGTGCAAGCCGCCAGTGCAGAAAAAATTGGTGAGCAAGTGCGCTGGGGTGGTGTAATTGCAGAAGTACGCAATCGCGAAAATGCTTCAGAGTTAGAGATTGTTGGTTTCAGAACCCGTAGTTTTGGTCGGCCAGAAGTGAATGATAATTCCTATGGTCGTTTCCGCGTGATTATCAATGGGTTTATAGACCCAGAAGTGTATGCCAAAGGCCGTATGATTACCGTGCTAGGTACGTATACGGGCATGGAAAGTGGCACCATTGGGGAATATAATTTTGATTTTCCGGTAGTACAAGCTAGCGGCACCGAGTTATGGCGAGAACCGCAGCCGCGGGCCGATGATTGGCGCTATGATGTTTATTCACCGCGCTATCGTTGGTACATGTACGGAGCGGGGCCATACCGGGTGCACCCTTATTATTATCCCTACACGCCGATAATGCAGCCGGCGCCACGTTACCGCGGCACGCCCCGCACCCAGCAACAACGCACTCAGCAACAACGTAGTGATCGTGAATCACGGCCACCCATAGAAGCGATTAGGCCAGGAAGGGAACAGATTGATTGAATTTGTGGTTGATTTAGAGCATATCCAACTTGCGGGCCTGCATACTTTTACGAGTGGCGGCCCGCATTCTTTTGCGCGTTGCGAAACGTTGTTACCGGGCACAAACAGTGTAAACAGTGCTAACATCGACAACATTGTAGCCTTGCATGGTTGGCTTGATAATGCCAATAGCTTTTTGCCGCTGCAGCCATTTTTAGGGCAGCATTTGCCGCCTACCCACTGGCGCACGCTGGATTTTGCCGGCCATGGCCTATCTGGCCATCGGGCGCCGGGCACGTGGTATTATTTTCTTGAATATGTTGCTGATGTTGTGGCATTTCTAGAACAAGAAAACTTATCTAATGTGCATTTAGTTGGCCACAGCATGGGTGGCTATGTGGCTCAGTTAGTAGCTGCCGTTTGCCCTGAGCGAATAGAGAAGCTAACTTTAATAGAGGCGTTTGGGCTTTGGGTAAGCACGGAAGGTGATGTAGTTGACCATTTAGCGCAAGCTCTGAAAGACCGCAAACGCCTTGCAGAAAAGCGGGCTCCTATTTATCCAGATACTGAACGATTAGTAAAGTTACGAGCAGAGAAAAGTGAACTGAGTGAGCCGCTGGCGCGTTTAATTATTGAACGCAATATTCAGCATGTAGAAAATGGTGTTACTTGGCGGATAGATCCGCGTGTGCGAGTAGCATCTGCGTTTCGCTTTACAGAAGCGCACGCAATCGATATGTTGGAGCGTATACAGTGCAAGGTGCAGCTTATTATGGGTACTGAAGGTACAGAAGCGTTAGCACAAGCCGTAGCGATGTGGCGCAAACATGTTCCGCAATTGCTGGTGCACCATCTTGAAGGTGGCCATCATGTGCATATGCAGCAACCTGAGCAAGTTGTTGAATTAATCGCCAACTTGCGATGAGTTGCGGTGAAAAGGTAAGGTATTTCGGTGAAATGCCGCAGAAAATGCCTATAAATAGCCAACTGGCTCTAGGATATACCTTACTGATATGCGAACATTGCGTGTTAACTAATTTTAAGAATAACAGCTAATCAGGAGCATTCACGGTGGAAAAAATTTGGCTAGAGCGTTATCCAAACGGGGTTGCTAAAGAAATTGACCCGGACCATTATGCCTCGCTTGTTGAAATCTTCGAAGAGAGCGTAAAAAAATATACCGATCATGTTGCGTTCCATAACATGGACAAAGACATTACCTATGGTGAGCTTGATCAATTAAGTGAACAGTTTGCTGCTTATTTGCAGGAAGAATTAGGGTTAAAGAAAGGCGATCCAGTTGCGGTGATGATGCCGAACCTGCTGCAGTATCCAATAGCCTTGTTTGGTATTTTGCGCGCTGGCATGACAGTGGTAAACGTAAACCCACTATATACCGCACGTGAGTTAAAGCACCAACTAAACGATTCCAAAACGAAAGCCATTGTTATTCTCAAAAACTTTGCGCACACGTTAGAAAAAGTAGAGAAAGACGTAAACCTAGAGAAGGTAATCGTTACTGGTATTGGCGATATAATGCCAACACCGAAGCGCCAGATCGTGAACTTCGTGGTGAAATATGTGAAGAAGATGGTGCCAGCGTATAGCTTGAGTAATACCATTGAATTCAACGAAGTATTAGCTATTGGCAGCAAGAAAAATTACTCGCGTCCTGAAGTGAAAGGCGAGGATTTGGCATTCTTACAATACACCGGTGGTACAACGGGTGTATCAAAGGGAGCAATGCTTACGCACCGCAACATGGTGGCCAACCTTGACCAAATTTCTGCCTTTATTTTGCCGCGTTTGAGCGATGGTAAAGAAGTAGTGATTACTGCACTACCGCTTTATCATATCTTTGCGTTAACCTCGAACTGCTTGGCCTTCTTGAAGTTTGGTGGCAAAAACATTTTGATTACCAATCCACGTGATATGCCAGCTTTTATTAAAGAATTAGGCAAGCACAAGTTCACCATGATTTCTGGTGTGAATACCTTGTTTAATGGCTTATTACACAGCCCTGGCTTTAAAGATCTCGATTTCTCACACCTAAATATCGCTCTTGGCGGCGGCATGGCAGTGCAACGCGCAGTTGCAGAGAATTGGGAGAAAACCACCGGCTCGCCATTATTGGAAGGTTACGGTTTAACGGAGTGTTCGCCAGTAGTTACCGCGAATCCATTTGATATCGAGCATTATACCGGCAGTATCGGTATTCCATTGCCATCAACCGATTGTAAAATTGTTGATGAAGATGGTAATGAAGTGCCTATGGGTGAACCTGGCGAGCTACTCGTAAAGGGCCCGCAGGTAATGGCTGGTTATTTAGGGCGCCCTGAAGATACCGATAAATCGATTAAAGATGGCTGGTTTGCTACGGGTGATATGGCCACAGTAGATGAGCATGGTTTCTTCCGCATCGTAGATCGTAAGAAAGATATGATTCTTGTATCTGGCTTTAACGTATACCCGAATGAAATTGAAGATGTAGTGGCAAGCCATGAAAAAGTGCTAGAAGTTGCAGCAGTTGGCGTACCACATGATGCATCGGGTGAAGTAGTGAAAGTTGTTGTGGTGAAGAAAGATGAATCGCTTACCGAGAAAGAGTTGATTGATTATTGCCGCGAAAACTTAACTGCTTATAAAGTGCCGAAATTAGTAGAATTCCGCGATGAATTACCGAAAACAAATGTTGGTAAAATTCTTCGTCGGGAATTACGGGATGAGTAAAATTGAGTAAATTTCGGATGATTAACGCCACCGGGGAACTGGTGGCGTTTTGCGTTGCGGCGCAAAAAAATGGTTGGGTTGCGTTAGATACTGAATTTGTGCGTACGCGCACCTTGTATGCGGATTTAGGGTTAGTGCAAGCCCGCAGCGGCAATGATGTGATTTTAGTAGATCCGCTAAATGGTGTTGATCTGCAGCCCCTATGGGATTTATTGAACACGGATATTCGTACTGTACTGCATGCGGCTGGCGAAGATTTAGAGATTTTCCATCGTTATAATGCGGTATTGCAGGATATGTTTGATACGCAAATCGCTTATGCCTTTGTTACCGATGGCTCGCAAATTGGCTATGCAGGGTTAGTGGAGCAGATGCTTGCGGTAGTGGTAGATAAAACTCAAAGCCGCACAGATTGGTTGCAACGGCCGCTTAGTGCAGAACAGTTAGCCTATGCTGCTGCCGATGTTGAGTATTTAGCCGAGCTTTACCCAGAACTGCAAAAGCGTGTGCAAGATGCGGGTATGGAAGCGCTAGTGCGAGCTGAATGTGCGGAACAAGTAGCCAAGCGGGCGCGAGAAACGAACCCTGCCTTAGCATGGCGTGATGTGGGCGGACTAAGCTTATTAGATGGTGCTGGCCGTGCAGTGTTGCGCGAGTTGGCTGCTTGGCGATTACGCTTGGCGCGAGAGCAGAATATTGCCCTGCCGTTTATCGCTCGAGATCATGTGCTTACGGATATTGCGCGCAGCCAACCGGCGAGCCGCAATCAATTAAGCCAAATTGATGAGTTGCACCCGAAATCATTGCGTTTATATGGTGATGCGATTTTGGCGTGTGTGCAGCGCGGCCTAGATGAACCAGTTGAACAACAACCAGAAGCTATTCCTCGTTACGATCAAGATGGTGCTTATAAACGCTTCTTTAAAGCTGCGAAAGCGTTAATGAAAGATGTAGCTGAACAGGAAAAAATTCCAGCACCACTTATGGGATCTCGTAAGCAAATTAATGAAGTGTATGTGTGGCACCACTTTACCGCTGAGAGTACCAAGCAATTGTTACCAGAGCCGGATTTGCTATGTGGTTGGCGCGGTGCTTTGTTGGGCGCTAAATTGAATACGTTAGTAGCAGGATAACTGCCAGCTGAGGAAATTATGTTAGTACGCGTATTACGTTCGCCGAAAAAAGCGGACACCTATCTTTATATGCCTCTTACTGCTGTGCTTAGTGATCTTCCCGAGCCATTGCAACCACTATTTTCACCAGAAATACTGGTAACTAAGCTGAATATTACCCCAGCACGCAACCTCGCGAGTATAAGTGGTGTAAAGCTGCTGGAACACCTGGAAACAGAGGGGTACTATCTACAGATACCGCCACCGGTAGAAAGCTTGTTGAAACGGATAGATTAACAATAATAACAACAGCTTGAACCGTTATCCTATCGTTGTGATTATCGAGGAAGAACTATGCGCCAGTTGTATCTTAAAAGTAAGCACGTTGTTGGGCTTATCGCTTGTAAATTAACCACCATACTCACGTTAGCTGTGTTCACCATGATGCTGTTGTGGATGCCTGCGGTGCACGCCAATGATGTTGATGAAGCAGGCTACCCAGCTTATGTGGAGCAGTTAAAGGTAGAGGCGTTAGAGCATGGCATTTCTGCTTCTGCAATTGAACGCGCCTTCGAAGATGTGCGTTTTTATGAGCGCGCTGTGTCGGCAGATCGCAACCAACCAGAATTTACCATTACCCTCGATACTTACTTGCCGCGAGCAGTGCCAGATTGGAAGGTGCAGCAGGGAATTCGCAAATACGAAGAGCATAAAGAATTGCTGGATCGGATTGGTGCTGAGTATGGCGTGCAGCCGCGCTTTATTGTGGCGTTGTGGGGTATTGAAACAAACTATGGCGGTTATACCGGTAACTTTCGAGTAATTTCGGCATTAGCCACCTTGGCTTATGAAGGGCGCCGGGAAGAATTTTTTAAGCGCCAATTAATGCAGGCATTAGAAATTATTGATGCGGGCCATATTGAGCCGGAACAAATGCGTGGTTCATGGGCCGGTGCAATGGGGCAAACTCAATTTATGCCGAGCTCGTTTTTATCCTATGCCGTAGATGGTGATGGTGATGGCAAAATTGATATCTGGAATAGCTATGCGGATGTGTTTTCCTCAGCAGCAAATTATCTTGCCTCGGTGGGTTGGGATGAAAGCAAAACCTGGGGCAGACAAGTACGCTTGCCAGAGAATTTTGCTACTGATTTAGTGGGCTTAGGCACTAAAAAGCAACTCAGTGAGTGGCAAGAATTAGGTATCCGCCGGTTTGATGGTAGTGATTTGCCAAGCCGCGATATTCCTGCTTCGGTGATTATTCCTGATGGTGTTGATGGCCGCGCTTACTTGGCCTATCACAACTGGGATGTATTGATGCGTTGGAATCGATCCAACTATTTTGTAGTGGCCGTTGGCCATTTGGCAGATCGCATCCAAATGGGCCGGTAACATGGCAAGTGATAATTGGTTGTATCGAAAAGTTGGCGTAGGGGCTCCGGATGTAACCACTGCGGTGGAGCGGGGCCTATATTCGGTAAGTGGTAAGCTATTGCATTTGCAACTTGGCAAGCTGGTGTGTGTAGGCCGCAATTATGCCGACCATGCGAAAGAGCTTGGCAACAGTGTGCCCAGCAAACCTTTGCTGTTTATGAAGCCAGCGCACGCAGTACAACCGTTACAACATGAACGGATTTATATCCCTACTCAATTTGGCGCCTGCCACCACGAGCTCGAGTTGGCGGTACTGATTTCTGCGCCAATGCGCAATGTGAGTGCCGTTAAAGCGCTGGATTACGTTGCTGGATATGGTTTAGCGCTCGATTTAACCTTACGCGATGTACAAAATGAATTGAAAGTAGAAGGGGCGCCATGGGAGCGCGCGAAGGCATTTGATGGCAGCGCACCGCTTGGGCCATTTGTAGCGGCTACAGTATTTGGTGATCTGGGTAAAGCGAGCTTTCAGCTGTATAAAAATGATCAGTTGCAACAAGATGGCAAGGTGAGCGATATGATTTTTTCAGTGGCTGAATTATTGGCGGAAATATCTTCCGTATTTACCCTAGAGCCGGGTGATGTAGTGCTTACAGGTACACCTGCCGGCGTTGGCCCGTTGCAACCGG
This sequence comes from Aliidiomarina sp., assembly GCF_047920995.1. Classification (NCBI taxonomy): domain Bacteria; kingdom Pseudomonadati; phylum Pseudomonadota; class Gammaproteobacteria; order Alteromonadales; family Idiomarinaceae; genus Aliidiomarina; species Aliidiomarina sp. The sequence goes on along the minus strand of NZ_JBLRWZ010000009.1, from coordinate 8,625 downwards.
GTGATAATTTAAAGATGCAACTTACCAGTGGTAATCAGCAGCAATGGGATTGGCACACTAGGGTAGCTGACGAGGCGGAGCATAAAGGCCGCAGCAATGCCTAAGGCAAGTAATTCACCGCAACAGCAGCATCAAGGGTTAGCTACACAGGAACCCTTTTGGCAGCGGCTAGCACTTACTGAAATGGATGCTGTGCAATGGGAAGCCCTGTGTGATGGGTGTGGCAAATGTTGTTTGCATAAGCTTTTAGATGAGCGCGATGATTTACCCGCAGATGCGCCCATGGAACTTGGTGAAGATTTACATTACACCAATGTGGCCTGCCAGTTACTAGACCTCAAAAATGGTGGCTGTAGCAATTATGCGAATCGCCACCAGTATGTGCCCGATTGCGTACAGTTAAGCATTGACGATTTGGGTGGCATTCACTTTATGCCGCCAAGTTGTGCGTATCGGCGTTTGTATGAGGGGAAAGGATTACCTAATTGGCATCCACTGCTACACAACGGCTCACGGGTGCCAATGGAAACAGCAGGAATGGCGGTAACGAGCCACTCCTGTGTGCATGATACGCAGCTAGCACCAGAAGATGGGCTTATTGTGCTCTGGCCGCTCTTTTCTGGTAAATAGTTATTGAGCGAACAAGCAATACGCGGCTAAATCCTCCGCGCATACACGATACGAATCAGCAATGTAATAACGCCAATCGCCAAAAATATAGCAAAAATAATGCGCATCCACTCGGGCATATTTAAGCTCAGAAAACGCCAACCATCATCACCACACACGCCGGTTATTGCAAACACACTTGGCAACCATTCATGTAACGGCGCCCAATTGGGAAAGCTGGGAATAGCTGCGCAGCTATGAAATAGTGGATTCGCATCGCGTTGTAACCATAAATGGTGTGCTGCAGAACCATAGCCCGCCCACGCACTATATAGCCAACCCGCATACGCCACGATTCGTACCAGTATCCATTGCGGCATTAGAAAACCTAGCCAAGCGAACAAGGCAATGCTAATCATGGCTGTGCGTTGGTAAATGCACTGCTCACATGGGTTCAATTCTTGTACATGCTGCATAAATAGAGCGGCAAGAACTAGCCCGGTAGCTGCTAAAGCGAGCAGTAACCAAGGCCAACGAAACTCTGGCCAGCTGGCAATTTTATGCAGCGGAGTGGCACCTGCAGACATTTTATTTTTATATAGTTTCATCGTTGTTCCAGCACCAAGGTATAGTTACAAAATGGGTATACTAATTTGATGTTATCATAAAACTTGTCCGACCATTATCGGCACGTTACAATTCAATGATCTCCTATTCTGAATGATTTAGCGAAGAAAGGCACTTATGTTTATAAAAGCAAAAAGCCCAGCTGGGTTTGCCGAAGAATTTATTGTGAAATCGATCTGGAAAGGCGATTTTGCGCCGGGCTCGATCTTGCCTGCAGAACGTGAGTTGTCTGAGTTGATTGGCGTTACCCGAACTACGTTACGGGAAGTGCTGCAACGTTTGGCGCGCGATGGCTGGTTAACGATTCAGCATGGTAAGCCCACTAAAGTGAATAACTTTTGGGAAACATCTGGGTTGAATATCCTAGAAACATTAGCCCGGTTGGATGAAGATGGCATGCCAGATTTGGTAGATCAACTTCTCTCGGCACGAACCAATATTAGTGCTATCTACATTCGCCAAGCGATTCGGCAGAATAAAGAGCGTGCTGCAGAAGTGTTGCGCGGTGCACAAACGTTGGAAGACACGCCAAAAGCGTTCGCTGACTTTGATTATCAATTGAATCATGAGTTAGCCTTTGCTTCTGGTAATCCTATTTATGTATTAGTATTGAATGGCTTCAAAGGATTGTATGCGCGCATTGGCCAATTTTATTTCTCCGAGCCAGTAGGGCGCGAACTCGCACGGAAGTACTATGCAGAAATGTTGGCATTAGTAGAAGCCGGTGACCATGCAGGAGCAATGAATTTAGTGCGTCAATACGGCTATGATTCAGCGGCTATCTGGAAAAACCTGCGTGATTCTATTCCTGAAAACCTAGTGGATTAGTATGTTGGTAAAAACATCATGCTAATCTTCTGATAATAAGAGAGAAGCATGATGTTTAAACCGAAACATTTTATAACCACGGCTACCGCTCTGCTCGCTTTTTTCTCGTATTCCGTTGCCGCTTTGCAAACGGAATCGGTAAAAACACCCCTGCAATATGATGATGTTTTTCTGCTTGAGTTCGCTGCTGCGCCTGCGCCACGGCCGAACTCGGAAGAGGTTGTGTTTGTGCGCACGTGGATGGATCGGCAAGCCGATCGTCGCCGCACGCGTTTGTGGACAGTGCAAACCGATGGTTCCCAACTACAGCCATTAACGGCTGCCGACGAAAACGCGCAACAGCCAGCGTGGTCGCCAAGTGGCGATCGCCTTGCCTATGTGGCCGATGGGCAAATTCATATGCATTGGCCTGATTCTGGCCGCAGTGGACAAATCTCTCACTTACAGCACGCACCTGGCTCATTAACATGGTCGCCAAATGGTGAGTGGCTTGCATTCACAATGTTTACCCCAGAAAAACGTTCGGCACCGGTATCGTTGCCCGGCAAGCCAGCAGGCGCACAATGGGCAGCCGCACCTATCTACATTGATAGCCGCCAGTATCGTGCGGATGGTGCCGGATATTTGCCTGCGGGTTTCCGCCATATTTATATTATGCCAGCTGAGGGTGGCACGCCTATTCAGTTAACCTCGGCTAATTATAATCACAGCAGTAGCCTGAGTTGGGCAGCCGATGGTAGTAAGCTGTATTTCTCAGCAAACCGCCGCGCTGAAGAACACAAACAACCGATTAATACGGAAATTTACAGCGTAACTATTGCTACGCGCGCAGTTACCCAACTTACCGATCGCTATGGCCCTGATAACAACCCGCAAGTTTCGCCAAATGGTGAGTGGATTGCTTATACCGGTGTTGATGATCGCAAGCTTGCGCAGCAAAACCAACGTTTATATGTAATGCGCACGGATGGCAGTAACGTGCGGATGCTTACCGCAGAACTTGATCAGCATATCGCTAGCTTTGCGTGGGCGCCAAACAGCCAAGGCGTATTTGTTTCTTACGTGCAAGAAGGGCATGGCCATTTAGCCTTCCAACCTTTACGTGAAGGCCGCAGCGGTGCATTACAAGTGATTGCTACCGACGTGGGTGGCTTAAGCTATAGCCGGCCTTATGCGGGTGGTGAATTTGCGGTTTTGGCGAACAACCGTTTGGTATATACCCAAGCAAGTACTCAGCGCCCAGCAGAATTGGCAGTAGTGCGCAGTGGTAGAGATGCCACCACCATTACCCAGTTGAATCGAGATTTATTGGCAAAACGTGAAATTGGCCGAGTAGAAGAAATTTGGTATTCATCGTCGGTAGATGAGCGGCCAATTCATGGCTGGATTATGTATCCACCAGGCTTTGATGCGAATGAGCAGTATCCAATGATTTTGGAAATTCATGGTGGCCCGCACACGGCGTATGGCCCATATTTTGCCATGGAATTACAATTAATGGCGGCGCAAGGCTATGTGGTGCTCTATACCAACCCGCGCGGTTCTACCAGTTATGGCGAAGACTTTGCAAACCTTATTCACCATAACTACCCCAGCCATGATTTTGATGATTTGATGGATGGTGTAGATGCGGTGCTCGCGAAGGGTTTTGTAAACGAAGATGAGTTGTTTATTACCGGTGGCAGTGGCGGTGGTGTGCTAACTACCTGGTCTATTGGCCACACCGATCGTTTTCGTGCTGCAGCAGCGGTGAACCCAGTAATTAATTGGTTTAGTTTTGTGCTAAATGCCGATATGTACAACTACTTCAGCCAATACTGGTTCCCGGCACTGCCATGGGAAAACCCTGAGCATTATCTGAAGTATTCACCCATTTCTTATGTAGGGAATGTGAAAACACCCACCTTGTTATTTACTGGTGAAGCGGATCATCGCACGCCGATTTCGGAAACCGAACAATACTATCAAGCCTTGCAGTTGTTGGGTGTAGATACCGCGATGGTGCGAGTGCCGGGCGCTTCCCACGCCCTGCATACGCGTCCGAGCAATCATATGGCAAAACCGGCGTATGTAATTTATTGGTTCGAAAAATACCGAAATGAGGATAAGTAAGCCTTTTCAGGAACTTAATATAATAAAAGCAGCAATTACTGGATTTGTGGTCTATATTAAAAGGGATAACAACCAAGGAGATAAACTATGAATAAGAAACTTGCTATTGGTACTTCCCTGTTACTGGGTACGTTTGTTCTGAATCCAGCGGTTATGCCCTTGGCTCATGCAGATATCGTGAGTACACAGCAGATTGTTGCTGAAAAGCAATCTGGCTTAAATCGAATACAATTGGCTGAGCAGTTACAACGCGCTGATGTACAAGAACAACTTGTGCGCTATGGTGTGAACCCTGTGGAAGCGCTCGCTCGTGTAAATGCGATGACCGATGCAGAAGTGCTGCAACTTACAGCAGGTATCGATGAGTTGCCAGCAGGCTCAGCAGCTACAGTTATTTTATTAGTGTTTATTATTTGGTTGTTGCTCCGTTAATACAGCCTATGTTAAATATGGTTGCAAGTTCATTAACCCAAATTCATTAAAAGGTTTGAGGATTATCTTGCGCCATATTCTTTGCTTTAATTTGCTCGCTCGCGCGAGTGATACTATTAAAAACCGCCCACTGCTGAAAGCAAGCTTTGTGGCGGTTTTCTCATTTTTATTGCTCAGTGCTTGTACAAGCATGCCGATGCAACACGAACAGCTTGAGCTGAGTGATTATCAAGCAATAGAGCTGCGCGACACCCCCTTTTTTCCGCAAGACGAGTTTCAGTGTGGCCCAGCGGCATTAGCCACAGTGCTGCAGGTTAGTGGCGTTAGTTCTGCCGATCCTGATGGCTTGCGCGAACAAATTTATATTCCTGATCGCCGCGGTAGCTTGCAAGCTGAATTACTTGCTGCTACCCGCCGCGCTGATCGCATTCCATATGTGCTGGAGCCACAATTTGCTGCCTTACTTACCGAACTGTATGCAGGCAACCCGGTGCTGGTGCTGCAAAACTTAGCGCTAGCACGTTGGCCCCAATGGCATTATGCAGTGGTAATCGGATTTAACCCGGAAACGGCAACCGTAACCTTGCGTTCAGGAACCAATGAGCGTGAGGAATTATCGTTACGTTATTTTGAATATACTTGGCGGCTCAGCGATTACTGGGCCATGGTGGTAGCGCCAGAGGGGCTTACTCCCGCCACGGCCGAACCGTTACGCTACTTTGCGGCCGTAGCCGCAGTGGAACAGCAACAACGTTGGCAAGCTGCTAAGCAAGGCTACACCGCGGCAGCGATTACTTGGCCACATGATGCAACGAGCGCGATGGGTTTAGGTAATATTGCTTATCAACAACAGCAGTTTGCATTAGCGGAAGAGCACTATTATCGGGCCACAGAATTGGAGCCCGAGCAGCCTGCAGCTTTTTTTAATCTAGCTTGGGCGCTATGGCGCCAAAATAAGCAAGCTGAGGCGCTGTTAGCTGCTGAGTATGCCCAAAGGCTGGCACCTGAACATCCCTTGTATGGTGATGCTGTAGAGCGGTTGCAGCAAGCGCAATAGCGTTTAGCTTTGCTTCTGGCTTTGATTAGAGCAGCAGACATAAAAAAGCGATGCCTTAGGCATCGCTTTTTTCTTAGTAGACATTATCCCCGTGGGGATTGCCGTCGGTATTGCTGCAGTAATTGCCGTAGTGGCAGCGTGCATTAACCGAAGTTTTTGCTCGCGAATTCCCAGTTTACTAAAGACCAGAACGCTTTCATGTAGTTTGGACGCGCATTCCGGTAATCGATGTAGTACGCGTGCTCCCACAAATCTACTGTGAGTACTGGCACGTTGTTTTCATCGGTAAGCGGGGTAGCTGCATTGCTGGTGTTTACAATATCAACACCGCCATCTTGAGTTTTCACTAGCCATGTCCAGCTTGAACCGAAGTTGTTTACTGCACTAGTGGTGAAGGCTTCTTTAAACTGCTCAAAAGAACCCCATTTTGCATTAATTGCATCTGCTAATGCGCCGGTAGGTTCGCCACCGCCATTCGGGCTTAAACAGTGCCAGTAAAATGTGTGGTTCCAGATTTGTGCTGCATTGTTAAATACGCCACCAGAAGAAGTTTTCACGATCTCTTCTAATGATTTCCCAGCGAACTCGGAACCTTCTACTAAACCATTGAGCTTATCTACGTATGTTTGATGATGCTTACCGTAGTGATACTCCAAAGTTTCTGCTGAGATATGCGGTTCTAATGCATTTTTTTCGTACGGAAGTGCTGGTAATTCAAAAGCCATAGTGTGCTTCTCCATTCATTATCAAAACGCATTCGTTATTAAAATGCGCACTTTGCAGCGTAAAGGAAAACAATATGCACGCCGCTGTAATTACGGTGGTTATTCATTATAGCGAATCATTGTAGTGAAATCATGGCTAAAAGAAATAAATGGCCATACTTCCTACTACATCTTATATACATGGTGATACTCATTTTGGATTTCAAGGGTAAATGATTGTGATTCTGTAACACGGGTGGCTTCATCCGAGGCAATGATTTGTGTTATAATCTGCCGCCTTCGGTAGCTGAACGATAGTGCTTTTCGCTAGTGTACAACTGGTTTGCAGGCAAAGTACTGTTATACGCACATGTAGCGGCTGCTACTTATCAATTTTCAAGGAGTTGTTATGCAAGATATACAACCTGAGCAACAAGATACTGAAACGCGCATTCGTCAGCAAATCGCTGAGAATCCAGTATTGCTTTACATGAAAGGCTCGCCGAAACTGCCAAACTGTGGCTTTTCTGCGCAAGCATCTCAGGCATTGATGGCGTGTGGTAAGCCGTTTGCGTATGTAGATATTTTGCAAAATCCTGATATTCGCGCTGAATTACCGCGCATTGCCGATTGGCCTACATTCCCACAGTTGTGGATTAACGGCGAACTTATCGGTGGTTGCGATATTATTTTGGAAATGTTCCAGCAAGGCGAATTACAGCCGTTAGTTGCAGAAGCTGCTCCAGAAGTTGAAGAAGGTGATGCGTAACTATAAGCTTTGATTATAAGCAAGGTTAAGTAATTGCTTGGTACACGCCAACGATAAAAATTTGTAAGCCGGGGAGCAGTTCTTGCTTCCCGTTTTAATATGTATTTTTTGATTCAGCACTTAACTTTTTAGGTGTTGGTATTTTTTTAACCAAAAACATGGAGAGACAAAATGGCTGTATTGGTTGGTCGTCAGGCCCCAGATTTTACCGCTGCTGCAGTATTGGGTAATGGCGAGATTGTTGAGAACTTTACTTTAAGTGAGCAAATTAAAGGCAAGAAAGCGGTATTATTCTTCTATCCGTTAGATTTTACTTTTGTTTGTCCTTCTGAGTTAATTGCCTTCGATAAGCGTTTAGCTGAATTTGAAAAACGTGGCGTAACGGTAATTGGTTGTTCAATCGATTCACAATTCTCGCATAATGCATGGCGCAACACCGCTGTAGAAAAAGGCGGTATTGGTGAAGTTAAGTATCCACTAGTTGCTGATGTGAAGCATGAAATTGTGAAAGCGTACGATATTGAGCACCCAGAAGCCGGCGTTGCGTTCCGTGCATCGTTCTTAATTGACGAAGCAGGTATGGTTCGCCACCAGGTAGTAAATGATTTACCACTTGGCCGTAACGTAGATGAAATGTTACGTATGGTTGATGCCTTAAACTTCCACGAAGAGCACGGTGATGTTTGCCCTGCTGGTTGGAATGCTGGTGATGAAGGTATGCAAGCAGACGCGAAAGGCGTAGCGGCATACTTGAGCAAAAACAGCGCTAAACTGTAAGCAATTGAGCTTGTAGTGCATTAGTTTATAGTAAAAGCGTAAAGCCCCAATCTCTCGATTGGGGCTTTTTAGATTCTGGGGGTTAGTATGTTTTGCTATCGGTGGTTTTGAACACAAAATGCTAGGTTTTTAACGGCCAACCGCCTAGATTCTTATAACGATTTACCATCCAACAGAATAGCTCGGCGGTGCGCTCGGTATCATATACTGCGCTATGTGCCTCGCGGCTATCGAAGGTAATGCCAGCTGCATGGCAGGCTTTTACCAGTACCGTTTGGCCAATGGTGAGGGCGGCTAAAGCGGCGGTATCAAAAGTAACGAACGGATGAAACGGGTTGCGCTTTAAACTTGCCCGCTCAGCGGCCGCCATTACGAAGCTGTGATCAAAAGTGGCATTGTGGCCTACCAATACACACCGTTGGCATTCAGCCGCTTTCTGCGCTTTGCGCACTGCTTTGAAGATGTCTCGCAGCCCCTCGCTTTCCGGAACAGCACCGCGCAATGGGCTAAATGGCTCAATACCATTAAAATCAATTGCCGCTTGTTCGATATTCGCGCCTTCAAAGGGTTCAATATGTGCATGATGGGTAGCGATGGGCACGAGCTCGCCAGCATCATTAAAATCTACAATTACAGCGGCAATTTCCAGTAACGCATCGGTTTTGGCGTTAAAACCAGCAGATTCAACATCAATTACCACTGGCAGATAA
>NZ_JBLRWZ010000008.1:0-72550 GCF_047920995.1 Aliidiomarina sp. | reverse complement strand
CCTTGCCAGATTGACAACAAAAGCACTTGCGATTTGCCGAGTGATAAAACTCAGAGTGATAAAAAATAACGCCTTGCTGTTATTCTTTACTCTGTTGCAGGCTCTTCGGTAACAGTTTTAGGCGCCGGCTTTGGCGCCTTTTTCTTGGCTGGCTTTTTTGCTCCCAGAGCAATAAGCACTTGCTCGCGCTCGCGGGCTAAGAAAAACGCCATATCTTCAATTTGCTGTTCGCTAGTTAATGTATCAGAAGTTAAGGCCTCACATTTTTCTAACAGCGGCACCAGCTCATCTACCATATCGAGCATTTTATCATGTGCATCGGCTTCGGCTTTGCTGGTAAAGGTCATTTTTTCTTCTCCGTTGCGAACAACTACGTATTGCGTGATCACAGCCATGGCGTACCTCGTGGGTGCATTATTGATATTGAATTAGGCGCTCTTTTTTAGGAAGGGCGGCGCAAATAATTGCCTATGTGTATACTGGTTATTTATACAGTTATTTGGTTGTTCTGGCAACCTGGTGTGCTAAATTCTTGGCAACATTTCATACCAACATGATTGCAGTTGAACACGCTGGCTTGTTTTCCAACCTGCGCTAATTCGCGATATACTCGAGTGCATTAAATGATGATACACCCCTTAAATACCAGCGAAAGGTAGTAACAATGACAACGAAACAACAAGGCGAAAGTAGTTACCATATTGGCACTCAAGGTGAAGCTTGGGGTAGTGAAGAGAAACAACAATGGTTGCGTGAGCAAAAAGTGCAGCGCTCGTATCAAGATGATGTGTTGAGCGAGCTTGATGCCTGCAAAAATGATTTCGATGTAGTGCAGTATGGTGAACTGCCGTATAGCCAGTTTGGTTTTCAAGATTATCCGTTGTTTGCTGTGAAAACCCGTGATTGGCAAAACGGTAAGCCTACTGTGTTGGTAACCGGTGGTGTGCATGGCTATGAAACCAGCGGTGTGCATGGTGCCTTGCGCTTCCTGCAAACCCAAGCGCGCCATTATACCGATGCCTTCAATGTATTAGTGGTGCCATGCATTAGCCCGTGGGGTTATGAAACCATTAACCGTTGGAACCCTTCGGCGAATGATCCGAACCGTTCATTTGTACGCTCTAGTGCCCCGAACCAAGTGGGCGAGGCCGCGCAACTGCAAAGCTATCTGGATAAATTAGCGGCCGATATCGTGATGCATATCGATTTACATGAAACCACTGATTCTGATAACAGTGAATTTCGTCCAGCGTTGGCAGCCCGTGATGGCACGGTGAACACCAATTGGAATATTCCAGATGGTTTTTACTTGGTGGGTGATAGTGAAAACCCGCAGCCAGCGTTTCAAAAATCGATTCTGGATTCGGTGCAAAAAGTAACCCACGTTGCGGAAGCTGATGATGATGGCAAGCTCATTGGCGAGCCACTGGCGCAGTTTGGCGTAATCAACTACAACGGCAAAAAATATGGCTTGTGTATGGGCTTAACGAACGCTAATTACGTGAGCACTACGGAAGTGTATCCGGATAGCGCCAACGCCACGCCAGAGGAATGTATTTTGGCGCAAGTAGCGGCGGTGGTTGGAGGTTTGAACTATGTTGAAGCGCATTTATAAGCCGCTCACTATTGGCGTATTTGCGCTGCTATTGGTTGCGTGCGCAACCTCACCTAGTGTGCGCAATACGAATATTCCGCCTGCCGCGGAAGCGCCGTTTTATGCTGGTGAGTTTATTGCCGATCAGCATCTTGATAACCCGTTAATTGGCCATTTTTGGAGCCCAGCTACAGAGCAATTCTATAGCTGGGAACAGGTGCTTACCATGCTGCCTGAAGGTGGCTGGGTAATGCTGGGTGAACAACATGATCACCCCGATCACCATGTGTTTCAGGCTGAGTTTCTGCAAGCTTTAGCCGATGAACGGGTTTTAGGCAATGTAGCCATGGAAATGTTGGCGGTAGATCAACAACGCGCGCTTGATAGTTCGATGATGCGCCGAGATTTGCTGCCCTATGAGCTGAACTGGAACCCGGGCTGGCCATGGGAGCACTACCAAGCTCAGGTGCATGTGGCGCTAATGTGGGCAAACCGTGTGCTAGCAGGTGATTTGGCGGAAGAACAGAAAGATGCTACGCGCCGCGATATCGTAGAAATACCACACTATAGCCCAGCGCATTCGGAGTTTTTACTGGATTTGGTGGTAACTAGCCACTGCAATTTGTTTCCTGCCGATATGGCAGCACCGATGCTGAAAATGCAGCTGGCCCGAGATCAATTCATGGCGCGGCAAATGAACCGTAATGCGCTGGCCGATAAAGTGAGTGTATTTATTGCCGGTGGTGGCCATGTGCGTGCTGATTATGGCGCGCCGTTGTGGCTGAACAACGAAGTGCCGCGGCTTACCATTATGTTGCAAGCGGTAGGCAGTGAACATGATGCCAGCACGTATTTGCAGGATCGTGTGGAAGGGCGTTTACCTGCCGATTTAATCTATTTTGTTCCAGCCGTGGAAGAACGCGATTATTGCGCTGAGTTTCTAGAAACTATGCGGGGCGGCTCGTGAGCACCGCAAAACCAATAGTATCCATGTTGCGCCAACCCGCTAGAGGAATGGCGGCAACACTGCGCAGCCTAGCCGATTACGTGGAAACGCTGGAACGCGAGAGTGGCCAGCCTGTAGCGCAAGATGTATATGGCCAAGGTGCGCTGATTGAAGATTTTGAGCAAGAGATAGCCGCATTGTTCGGCAAGCCGGCGGCGTTGTTTTTACCGAGTGGCACCTTAGCGCAACCATTAGCATTGCGGATTCACGCCGAACACAAGGGGCGCAACACGATCGGTTTGCACCCAACTTCCCATTTATTGCTGCACGAAGAATCAGGCTATCAGGAATTATGGGGGCTTGCTGCGCAGCATATTGGTGATGAGCAGGCACCATTTACTAGCGAAGATTTACGAAACCTAGTGTATACGCCCAGCTCCCCATTATCGGCGGCGCGCGGCTTTGGCGTTGGCCCGGCCGCAGAATTGCCAGCAGCTGTAGTTTGGGAGCTCCCCGCGCGGGAAATTGGCGGGCAGTTGCCCAGTTGGCATGATTTGCAGGCGCAAGTAGCTTGGGCACGTGAGCATGATATAGCGGTGCACTTTGATGGCGCGCGTTTGTGGCAATGCCAAGCGGCCTATGGGCAAAGTTTGGCCACTATTGCCGGCCTTGCTGATTCGGTGTACGTAAGTTTCTATAAAGATTTAGCGGGTATTTCTGGGGCGATGTTGCTCGGGGAAGCTGATTTTATTGCCGAAGCTAAAGTATGGGCGCGCCGGGCAGGGGGCAATTTATTCTCTTTGTATCCCTACATATTAGCTGCCAAACAAGGAGTTGCCGAAAACCTCGCCAGTGTAGATAGTGCGGTAAGTTATGCGCGAGAACTTGGTTTGGCCTTGGCTGAAGTAGCCGCAGTGCAAGTGGTACCGAACCCGCCGCAAGCGGCCATGTTCCATTTGCATATTCAGATGGAGCGCGAGCAACTGCAACAGGCAATAGCTGCATATGCGCAAGAGCAAGGTGTAGAAGTGTTGCCAAAACCTCGCGCCAGTTATGTACGCGAAGGTAAGCCTGTGCAAGTGTGCGAAATACCGGTAGGGCGCAACGCCATGCAGCACCCAGTGGCATTTTGGCAGCAGCATCTGGTGGCGCTACTGCAGGGTGCTAAATAACGTTGAGCTGTTCTCGGCTAAAAATTTAGCAGCAAAAAGCCAATACCAATGCGGTTCTGGCGGTGGTTATAATCGATTAGCGTTTCACCATACCCAGAAAATATCTGTAAATAGGCGCGCAAACCGTCGGCTTGGCTAGTGAGTGGATAGGTAAAATCAAATTGTACCGAGCCGCGGCGGGTTGATAAATCACGGCTAATGAGTTTGATACTGGCAGTACTGCGCCCGGGCAACCAGGTTGCTGTGGTTTCAACATTACCGCGATAGCGAATTAAATCCGGGTTGTCATCTTCATCATTGGTTTCGTTAATTCGCTGCTTCCACTTACTTTCGATCATAAAGCGCCGCCATTCGGCTAATGCACCCAAATATGTGTAATTCCAGCTGCGCGAGAGTGGCTTCGCTTGGCCATTTGAATGGTGCGCGAAACCGGCGGTTAACATGCGTAAACGAGCCGCGCCGGGCAGTACATCCCATTTTTCTGCTACGGGTACGGTGTAGAATATCTCTGGATGATGATCGGTGGTGCGAAACGGCCGTGAATCTTGGTTATTATAGGCTTGCCACATCGAAATTTGAGTATAGGCGGCCCATAAATCAGCGTTGGGTAGTAACAAGTTTTCCCACAGTTTGGTGCGCAGCGATAGTTGCAGCTTTATTTCAACATTGCCGAAATTTTCCTGCAATTCCGCATCTCCCCGGCTAGGGCTATTCGGCTGTTTATTGATAGATGTGGTGTAGTGGGCAGGTAAGAAAAAACTTGGTTGATAGGTGCGAACTACAAAGGTGCCGCGCTTGGATTCGGGATTGAGCTCCCAAAATTGCTCAATAAACTCGCCGATATGGATGCTTTCGGCTGTTTGCGGCATGCTGTTTGCTGTTACTTCTGCGCATTCCACAACATCGCATTGCACAACTGCGTTAGGGCTGCGCAAACTATTATCGCCACTCGTTTCAAGGTTCCGATTCTCTAACGGAATAGCGGCATGGCTAGCAAATGAACCGAAGCACGCAACAAGCCCAGCGAATTGTAGTGCGCGTAACAGTAATACCCTACGGAAATACATAGATGGTCCAAATTTGGTTTTAGCAACAGTAGCACTGCGCCACAGAATTCGTTAAGGTTATTAACTACAAGAATAATAATGGATTAAGCCACTCATGCCAGCCCCAAAACATCCCCAGCGAAAGTTTAAAATTCGCCAATATATTGCCTCACGCAATATTTTGCAGTTAACGCGAGATTATGTAGTGATTAACGCGTTTGTTGCCGTTCTGCTCGCAGCAATACTTGTGCTTATTACCGGTGATCGCAGCGAAGTGATCAACTACATTTACTACATTTATACAGAGTTATTTGGCAAAGAGCCAAATTGGAGCCTTCCCGATCGTTTTTTGTACCAAAATATTCGTGCATTTTTGGCAACACTATCGTTGTTATCGCCCTCGCTGTTTATCGGTATTATCATTTACAAATTCTTCGTACTGAAGCGCGATAACATTGTATTTCGCAAGATGTGCGATATGTATGAGGAAAATGGCGATCGATTTTTAAATATTCATTTTTATATTTCATCGTCGTTATTGCTGTATAACCTGCGATTTACAGCATTTATTCGTACTTATGAAACCGCGCGAGAGAATGCCTCGGGTAAAGTGTACCCAATGAACACCTTTCCGCTCGATTTAAATGGCGATGCGTTTTATCCGCTGCCTTATAATTATGTGCCCAGCCGATTTCGAATAAAAATAAAAGATAATCCTACAATGGGTTTGCGCAGTGATAACCCTGCAATTGTAGTGAATCAAGATGGCACGATTGATGTGCATACCGCAGAACGGAAAATATCGCTGAACCCGAAGCAGGGTGATTTTTGCGAGGTATATATTGTAGCCTCAGGCGAAGTGCCAGATTTGAATTCAACGTTCAATGAATTGAAGTGTTACCGCATTCCCGAAGATGTTTCGCCAACACCACTGCCGGAAATGATTACGCGCTTTGTGCGCGCGGAAGATCGCTTTGAGGTGGAGAATTGGCAAGATTTTGAGGGCGGTAAATTGAACCGGTTACAACGCCGTAAGGCGCAAAAAGCCGGCAGTTTCCGCAAGTAATAACGAACTTACTTGCTCTTTTTTTGCATCGTAATTGCTTGCTAAATTGTGCGCACCGAGAAGCTCGGCAACAGCCTGAGGTTGCTCTAGTGTTACTAAATGTTGGCTAGGAGAGGTAGCCGATAAGTGGACAAGAAGCTCATCGAGTAGGCGCAAATCGGCGGCACTTAGCTGGCGCACGGGCACCATTTGATGGCTGAAATGCTGCGGGTTGTAGAGCTTAAACACGCTATATAAATCGCGTAATTCGGCAAGTGGCCTTGCTGCGGCATCTACCCGCAAATCAACAAAGGTATCTGAACCGCCTAAATAGCCGCCACCTTGGCGTTTCATAAGGAGTGCTGCGGCTAGCTTACCCCGTTTATCGCCACCATGTTGTTGGCCTGCAAGCATGCCTTTAATCATTGCGCTGCCCAATTCCATGCCTTTATTACGGGCCGCTGAAAAGGCGCTAGCAATGGCTTGGGTTGTGCCGGGTACCAGCATGTTCCCCAACACAATGAAATCGTTACTGGCCAAGCTTTCTACTTCTGGTGTGCACTGTTCGCCATCGTACAATGCGCTTTCACCTGCCACATTCATTACGCCAACTTGGCGCATATCAGCAAGATCGTCGGCAATTAAGAAATCTTCAATCGCTTGTTCGGGAGTGCGGCCTGCTCGCAGCGATTCTAGTGCCGAGCCAGCGGCATCAGGATTAGCAAAACTTTGGCTTACAATGAGCCCGGCACGGGTGTTTATCCAAGGCACGAGCGAACCTACAGCTAAGAAATTAGACGCGGTGATGATTGCCAGCGTATTGGTTTCCGGTTCGCGAACAGCAAGGGTAAACGTAGCGATCATTTCGTAATTCTCCGCGCCAGTGGCTTGGTTCCAATGGTTTTGTGAGAGTAGCGCGGCTTACGATTTACCAGCAGTAAAGCCACCATCTACCATTAATGTTGTGCCTGTTATAAAGCTTGCCTCATCACTAGCTAAAAAAGCAAATGCATTTGCTACTTCTGCAGGCGTACCTAATCGCTGCAGTGGGTGTAAGGCAACGAGTGCTTGCATAGTTTCATCATCGATCTGCTCAAGCAAGGGTGTTTTTATGTAGGCGGGGCCAATGCCGCTAACGCGCACCCCATGAGGAGCTGCTTCCAACGCTAAGGTGCGGGTTAAATTAACAACGCCGCCCTTGGCCGCAGAGTAAGCAGCGGTGCCCGATTGGCCAAACTTACCCAAAATCGATGCGCAGTTTACGATAGAGCCAGAACCTTGCTCATACATGATATTCAGCGCGGCCCGAGCCACGCGAAACACGCCGGTGAGGTTAACATTAACAACGTGCAGGAAATCTTCATCGCTATATTCATGGGCTGGGCAGATGCCGCCAATGCCGGCGTTATTAAATACCGCATCTACGGCGCCAAACTCACCTTTAATTTCCGCAAATACCGCATTTACATTGCTGGTGTCGGTTACATCGAGTGCCTTGAATACGCAGCGGCGAGAGTACTCTTGCGTAAGCTCACTCGCCAATTTAGCGCCTTTGCTGCTCGCTAAATCAGCGATTACCACATCGGCGCCATCTGCTAAACAGCGTTCCACAGAGGCTAAACCAATACCACTGGCGCCACCGGTTACTACCACTACTTTATTTTCGAGTTTCATTGTTGATCCCCTGTTAAATAATATTGTATTAACAATGGCTAATCTTTAGTGATTTCGCAAATTAGTTGCGCTCTCGAATTAATCCTTCTTGAATGGTAGAGGCTACTAAGGTGCCATCGCGGCTGAAAATCTGCCCGCGCACTAGGCCGCGCGCGCCTTGAGCTGAAGGGCTATCAATTGCATACAGTAGCCAATCGTCCATGCGAAATGAGCGGTGGAACCACATGGCATGATCAATGGTAGCCATCTGGATTTTTGGATCGGCAAAGGTTTTCCCGTGAGGCTGCATAGACGTAGGTAAAAAATTAAAATCTGATGCGTAGGCCAGTAGGTACTGATGCACGCGATCATCGTTTGGCAAGGTGCCGTTGGCTTTCAACCATACATAGCGTTTGGCTTCACAGGCTTTGGGCTTAAAGGGGTTATATTCAGTAACAAAGCGCATCAAGATGGGCTTTTCACTGGTGAACTTGCTGCGAATGGCCTCAGGAATAAGCTCGGCATGTTCCCGATAAATATCTAAATCCGAAGGCAACCCTTCTGGGCCGGGCACTTCTGGCATCGTACTTTGATGTTCAACGCCCCCCTCTGGGGTTTGATATGAGGCAGTTAAATGAAATATGGGCTTGCCATATTGAATTGCTTTCACACGGCGGGTGGAGAAGCTTTTACCATCACGAATGTTCTCTACATCATACACAATCGGCTTTTGCGCATCGCCGGGGCGCAAGAAATAGCTATGAAATGAATGCACCGCACGGCCTTCTGGCACGGTTTCTTTTGCTGCTGAGAGCGCTTGGCCCATTACTTGGCCACCAAATACCGCAGCAAAGCCTAAATCTTGGCTTTGCCCCCGGTAAATTCCCTGCTCGATCGGTTCTAAATGCAACAGATTTAGCAAATCATCCAATACTTTGCTCATATTTACCTCTATTCACAACACGCGTTTCTGTACCTACTAGTATAATGGATAAGTATGAACTAATTGCGTGATGAGCAAAAGCATGTTCAGCAAAAGTGTATTGCGGTAGAACAGCGTATTTTGGGCGTTATTAAACCCGTATATAGTGGCTATAGCTTGAATTTTTGAGAATTACGCCCAAGCTAATAGATAGCGATTAAAGAAGAGATAGAACACACCAAGAAGGAAGCGATTATGTTGGGTAAGAATAGTTTGAACACCCTAAGTTCGTTACAGGTGGGTGATAAAGAATATCATTATTACAGCTTACCGAAAGCGGCCGAAAAACTGGGTGATATTGGTAAACTGCCGGTTTCACTAAAGGTATTGTTGGAAAATTTACTGCGCAATGAAGATGGCACTACGGTGCAAAGTAAAGATTTTGATGCCATGGTGGCATGGCTTAAAGAGCGCAAATCCAGTAGCGAAATTGAATATCGGCCAGCGCGGGTATTAATGCAAGATTTCACCGGTGTACCGGCGGTGGTTGATTTAGCCGCTATGCGTGATGCGGTGGCGAAAGCAGGATTACCAGCCGATAGAATTAATCCGCTATCCGCTGTAGATTTGGTAATTGATCACTCGGTAATGGTAGATAAATTCGCCTCACCAGAGGCGTTTGCTGAAAACGTAAAAATTGAAATGGAACGCAACAAAGAGCGTTATGAGTTTTTACGTTGGGGCCAGAAGGCCTTTGATAACTTCCGTGTGGTGCCGCCCGGCACTGGGATTTGCCACCAGGTGAACCTTGAATACCTTGCCAAAGTAGTGTGGAGCCACGAAGAAGATGGCAAAACATTGGCGTATCCAGATACCTTGGTAGGCACAGATTCACACACCACCATGATTAATGGTTTAGGTGTTTTAGGCTGGGGTGTAGGTGGTATTGAAGCGGAAGCGGCCATGTTGGGCCAGCCTATTTCGATGTTAATTCCTGAGGTGGTTGGCTTTCGCTTAGATGGCGAATTGGCCGAGGGTATTACTGCTACCGATTTAGTATTAACCGTTACGCAAATGCTGCGGAAGAAAGGCGTGGTGGGTAAGTTTGTGGAATTTTATGGGCCAGGGTTGGCGAATTTGCCATTGGCGGATCGTGCAACGATTGCCAACATGGCGCCAGAGTATGGTGCTACCTGTGGTTTCTTCCCCGTAGATGAAGAAACTTTAACCTACATGAAGCTTTCAGGCCGCGAGCAAGAAACTATTGATTTAGTGGAAGCCTATTCGAAAGCCCAAGGCATGTGGCGTGATGATAGTAACCAGCCGGTATTTACCGATTCGCTCGAACTCGATATGAGCACCGTGGAACCTTCACTGGCGGGGCCAAAACGCCCGCAAGATCGCGTTTCATTGAGTAAGTTAGGGGAAAGCTTCGATTTGCTCTTAGAATCGATGGGGGTAGCGGAAGACCCTGAAATGGGTGCGCCGGAATCGATTAACCGCTCTGAACTCAGCGATGCAACATCGTCGCCATTGCAAAGTACGGATCACCATTTACGCCATGGCGATGTGGTGATCGCGGCCATTACTTCCTGTACCAATACTTCAAACCCAAGCGTGATGTTGGCGGCTGGATTAGTGGCTAAAAAAGCCATTGAGAAAGGCTTGCAACGCAAACCCTGGGTGAAATCTTCATTAGCGCCAGGCTCGAAAGTTGTTACCGATTACCTTGCTGCGGCGGGGCTGAATACCTATCTGGATGATCTTGGCTTCGATCTAGTGGGTTACGGTTGCACTACCTGTATCGGTAACTCGGGGCCATTACCCGAAGATGTTGAGCTAGCGGTAGATAAAGGCGATTTGGTGGTTTCCTCGGTGCTTTCGGGGAACCGCAACTTTGAAGGGCGTATTCATCCGCAAGTAAAAGCGAACTGGCTAGCTTCACCACCTTTAGTGGTGGCATTTGCACTGGCGGGTACTACGCGCATTGATTTGAGCAAAGAGCCTTTGGGCACAGGAAAAGATGGTAAACCAGTATATCTTGCTGATATTTGGCCAAGCACCCAAGAAATTAAAACGGAAGTAGAGAAAGTAGTAAGTGATATGTTCCGTAAGCAATACGCGGAAGTATTTGATGGTGATGAGCATTGGCAAGCATTGGAAATACCCGATAGCCTCACCTATGAATGGCGTGATGAATCTACCTATGTAGCTAATCCGCCGTTTTTTGATGGTATCGATAAACCAGCAGATCCGCCGAAAGATATTCAAGGCGCGCGGGTGTTGGCGGTGTTTGGCGATACCATTACTACGGATCATATTTCTCCAGCAGGCGCTATTAAGCCAGATTCGCCAGCCGGTAAATATTTACAGGAGCAAGGTGTTGCCATAAAAGATTTCAACTCGTATGGTTCCCGCCGCGGTAATCATGAAGTAATGATGCGCGGTACTTTCGCCAATATTCGCATTAAGAACCTGATGGTAAAAGGCTCTGAGGGCGGGGTAACCCGGCACGTACCTTCGGGTAAGGAAATGTCGATTTACGATGCGGCAATGCGTTATCAAGAAGAGAAAACGCCTCTTGTTGTATTAGCTGGCAAGGAATACGGCACTGGCTCTAGCCGCGATTGGGCTGCTAAAGGAACGCGTTTATTGGGTGTTTCGGCAGTGATTGCGGAAAGCTATGAACGTATTCATCGTTCGAACTTAGTGGGAATGGGTGTATTGCCGCTGCAGTTCCAAAATGATGATAGTGCACAAAGCTTAGGCTTGGATGGCAGTGAAGAAATATCACTCACAGGATTAAGTGGTGATATTAAGCCGGGGCAAGAAGTTCAGGCTACTGCGCGCAAGGATAACGGCGATGAAGTAACCTTTCAGCTTACCTGCCGTATCGATACCTTGAACGAAGTGCGTTATTTCCTAAGTGGTGGCATCTTGCACCATGTACTCCGGGAAATGATGGCTTAATTCATTTACGAACGTGAAATAAAGAGGCCGCTTATAGATAAGCGGCCTCTTTTTTATTAGTTGTTTATTTTGTTCTACTTAGCAGCATATTAGCGTGCTGATGATAAATCGGTACGCCGGATTTCGATTACCATGCCGTAATGGGGATGATCAAAATAGTGGAGTTGATGAGAAATAACTCGGCGTAGTTGATTAAAGGTGTAGTTGCGCAAGAACTTCAAGCTATTATCATTATTATTCAAAAAATCATCTACTTGTTGCTCTGGCGAACGGGCGCTGGGGTTAAGGGTAATCACCTCACGTAAGTTAAACTCAGGGGCAATGTGCAGAAAGTTGCCCACGAGATAGATTTCCAATAAACCATCGAATTCCCACACCTGGTTCGGGGTGCCAGCAGGCACGCGGCTGGGGCGTTGTGGTAAATTCACATCGCGATGCGCGTAATCTACAAAGTTAAACGCGTTGCGCTCGATAGCGGTGAATAGCGTTTTGATATCGTTGAACATATTATCGGTTGCTAAATCTGTAGCAGCAGTAGCACGAATAGCCCGATGCTCTAAATTACTGCTTACGTTGCTGTAGCGTAATTCTTCCAGTAGCTCTGCATAGCCACTACGAGCCTTCGGGAAACCAAAGAAATCATACTCTGCACTGAAATTACGGCCTCCAAGCAAACGCATTTTTCGGCCCCGATTACGAGCAAATACGGGTTGCGCCCAAGCGGTGTGCAGTAATACTTCGGTATCGCCGCGGCGATCAAACTGCTGGCGGAGGTTATTGAAGCGGAAATTACTTTGGTGCAATAAAAAGGGGATATCAGCCGCTAAGAGTTCTTCGCGTGAAGAATGCTGAGTGCCGCTAACCACAGTAGGCACCGCAGAAATGGTGCGGCTAAATTGCTCTTGCGAATCTTGATACCAAGCGGCCACTAAGGGCAGGTGCTCGTGACGATAACAGGCGAATGAATCTGCCGAATAATTCGCTAATTCATTACTTAATAACCGCGGTGTAAGAAGCGTGTTGCGCACTATCGGTAGAAAGCCTTTACTGCCTTTACAGAGCGGCAGAGCAGTAATGTAGCCCGCTAAATTGCGCTCGGCAAAGCGAGGGCTAAACAAATCCCGGCTGGCAGCAACGTTAAAAGGCTCCATTTGTAATGAGAATTGTTCCGCACCACTGGTACTGGGCTCTAAGTTACGGAAGATAACCACTTCCACTTCAAACCAGCGCCAACCGCGATCGCTTACCTCGCTATCAGTGCTGCGCTGCTCCGTGTTGCGCTGTTGGGCGCTAGCGGTGAATGTTAAGGCGGCTAAACTACATAGCAGGATAACTGCACTGCGTTGCGCAACCGGCAGAGCAGAAGGGCGAGCGAAAGGGCGAGCAAATTTGTGTAGCAGGGCTCGTGTTGTTTTCAACAGCGTTCTCAACAGCAATCTCCCATTAGCGTTCGGCTAACGATAATAAAATCGAATGTACCAGTTTAATACGTTCTTGGGTATCAGCAACCCCTTCACGTATTTTTAACCGTTGTGAACCATCCATACCAAATCGTTGCGGCTCGCGTTGCAGCATACCAATTATGGTGGTGGGTTCAACCGGGGTGCGATCTGCGAAATCAATATGGCCACCGAGTGGGCCTACTTCAATTTTGCGGATGCCGAGTGGATCAGCCATCAAGCGTATTTGGCTGATACGGAATAAATTTTTCGCCGCATCGGGTAACAGGCCAAACCGATCTATTAATTCAACCTGCAAATCATCGAGCTCTTGCTCTGAATCGGCCCCAGCAATGCGTTTGTACATCGATAAACGAATATTTACATCGCCAATGTAATCGTTTGGCAGTAGCGCAGGAATTCGCAAATCTACCTCGGTGCGCTGTTTTAAGAGCTGATCGAGGGAAGGCTCTTTGCCGTTGCGGAGCGCATTTACAGCTTCTTCCAGCATATCCATATACAAACTAAAACCAATGCTTTCAATTTGGCCACTTTGCTCATCACCCAAGAGTTCGCCCGCACCGCGAATTTCTAGATCGTGGGTAGCGAGTACAAAGCCAGCGCCTAAATCTTCTAATTGGCTGATGGCTTCCAAGCGCTTGATGGCATCTTTGGTCATCCGTTTCGGATGCGGTGTTAATAGATATGCATAAGCCTGATGATGCGAACGGCCAACCCGGCCGCGTAATTGATGCAGTTGCGCCAAGCCAAGATGGTCGGCACGATCCATAATAATAGTATTGGCGCTCGGAACATCGATACCGGTTTCAATAATGGTTGTACACACCAATACATTGAAGCGTTGGTGATAGAAATCAGACATGATTTGCTCGAGCTCACGCTCACCCATTTGGCCATGCCCAGTTTGAATGCGCGCTTCTGGTACTAATTCTTGCAAATGAGCAGCCGTGCGCTCAATGGTTTCTACGTTATTGTGCAGGAAGTACACCTGACCACCACGCAGAATTTCCCGCAATATCGCCTCGCGTACGGTGGCGTTATCGTATTCTCGCACAAAGGTTTTAACCGCTAAACGGCGAGCCGGTGGGGTGGCAATAATGGAGAGATCACGAATATTATTCATGGCCATATTCAAGGTGCGCGGAATAGGCGTAGCGGTGAGGGTAAGGATATCCACATCCGAACGTAAGCGCTTAATTTGTTCTTTTTGGCGCACTCCAAAACGATGCTCTTCGTCTACGATGAGCAATCCTAAATCGCGAAACTTAATATCAGGTTGCAAGAGTTTGTGCGTGCCGATAACAATATCTACTTTGCCCGATTCAAGATCTGCCAATGCAGTGCTGGTTTGTTTGCCAGTTCGAAAACGCGATAATAATTCGATGCGCACCGGCCAATCGGCAAAGCGATCTTTAAAGTTATCAAAATGCTGCTGCGCAAGTAGGGTAGTGGGTACTAATACTGCTACCTGTTTGCCATCATTTACGGCGGTGAAGGCGGCACGCATGGCTACTTCTGTTTTACCGAAGCCAACATCACCGCACACTAAGCGATCCATTGCGCGCGGTTTCTGCATATCGCTCAGCACTGCATTAATCGCTGCCAATTGATCATCAGTTTCATTGAAAGGGAAACCAGTGGCGAAACGATCGTGGTCTTCCACACTTACGGTGAACGGATAACCAGATTTAGCTTCGCGTTGGGCATATACCTCGAGCAGCTCGGCGGCCACATCGCGCACTTTTTCAGCGGCCTTTTTGCGGGCTTTCTCCCAGCTATCATTACCGAGGTTGCTGAGTTTTACCTTTTCTTGATCGCCCCCGCTGTAGCGGCTAATGAGGTGCAGCGAAGAAACAGGTACGAACAACTTAGTATTGTTATTGTATTCAAGCGTTAGAAACTCGGTTTCGATACCACCTGTAGCTAAGTTCGAGAGACCTTGATAGCGGCCAATACCATGATCGATATGCACCACTAGCTGGCCCAGTGATAGCTCGGCAAGGTTGGCAATTAGGGCATCGGCTTGTTGCGCACTGCGTTTATCACTGCGGCGGCGTTGTGGTGGCCGATGGCCAAGCAGTTCTGTTTCGGTGATTACCCAAATACTGAGCTCAGCATCAATTTCCGCAAAAAAGGAGTGCTCTAAAGGGCTAATCATGATGGCAAGTGGAAGTTCACGCTGAATAAATTCCGCAAACTCATGCACCTCTTGCGGGTGAATTGCCGCTTTTCCGAGCAACTGCATTAAGCTTTCACGGCGGCCTGCAGATTCCACACAAAACAAGATCTGCTGGCCTTTATCGAGCGCTTTATGCACATGAGCACTGATACTAGCAAGCGGATTCTTTTG
Organism: Aliidiomarina sp.; assembly: GCF_047920995.1. Taxonomy (NCBI): domain Bacteria; kingdom Pseudomonadati; phylum Pseudomonadota; class Gammaproteobacteria; order Alteromonadales; family Idiomarinaceae; genus Aliidiomarina; species Aliidiomarina sp. Next base: position 57,392 of record NZ_JBLRWZ010000008.1, on the reverse strand, counting down.
CTTAGCATCGATACTGATATCACTCACCGGGCGGGTTTTAAAATCTACCGGGCCGGGAGAGCGTTGCCCTTCAATTACGCCAAGGCGTACACGCGGGTATTGCTTAAAGGCTTGGAAAATTTGATCTTCTGGCAAAAATAACTGCTGCGGTGGCAAAATTGGTTTTTCTTTATCCCAACGGCGATCTTCATAACGAAAATTTAAATCGTGCCAAAGCTTTTTGAGTTGGCTTTGCAGATCACCATGGGTAAGCAGCAGGGTGTTACTGGGCAGATAATCAAACAGCGTGGCGGTAGTTTCGAAAAATAGCGGCGCATAGTACTCAACCCCTGCAGGAATAATACCTTGGGTTACTTGTTGGTAAATTGAATCTCTTGCAGTTAGTGCGGCAAACTGCTCGCGGAACTGGCGGCGAAAGAGTTCGATACCATTGGGCGTGGTAGGAAACTCTCGCGCGGGCAACAGGGCAATTTCCGTAATAGGAGTATCGGAACGCTGCGATTCGGTATCAAAATGGCGAATGCTATCAATATCATCATCAAAGTAATCAATGCGATATGGGGTTTCGCTACCCATTGGGAACAAATCAACAATAGAGCCGCGCACACTGTATTCACCGTGTTCCATTACTTGGTTCACATGCCGGTAGCCTGCAGTTTCCAGTTGCATCCGCAAGGCTTCTAAAGAGTGCTTCTGGCCGGTTTTTAGCAAAAAGCTATGGCCTGCCAAGAATTCGATTGGTGGTAGCCGATGCATCAAAGTATTGAGCGCTACAATTAAGATACCGTGTTGCTGTTGGGGCAAGGTAGCAAGCACGCGAATACGTTCGGAAATTATGTCCTGATGGGGTGAAAAATTATCGTAAGGCAGCGTTTCCCAATCTGGCAATACTTGAATATGTTGGGCAAACTCGGGCGCAAAAAATTTTAACTCATGGGCAAATCGATAGGCGCTAGGGGTATCGCTGGTTACCAATAATAATTGCCGCGGTTGCTGCCGATACAACTGGCTAATGGCAAGGGCCGTACTACTGCCAGAGAGGTGGCGCCAGGTAAATTCTTTGCCAGCTTGCTCTGGAAACGGGGGCTGAAGTAACGAAATTTGGCTCATGTATAGCGTTTTCCTACAATTTCTTTGGGTGGGGTTGCTCCACTTTTGCGCCATTATACCTGAACCGAGGCCGCTTCGGCAGGTTGTACGAAAGAGCGGTTCGCATTATGCTTGCGTATAACTAGTTATGCTTGCTAAATTTTAAGTGCTCACTACGGGATTTTAAGCCTTCATGATCAAATTACCGATATCGGTATTTCTTGCCCTTCGTTACAGCCGATCCCGGGCGCGTTCCTCGTTTACTCGTTTTATTAGCCATTTTGTAATGGCCGGTATTATGCTGGGCGTTACTGCGCTGATTATTGTTACCTCGGTAATGAATGGTTTCGAAAACGAATTAAAAACCCGCATTCTAGGGGTAGTGCCGCAAGTTACCATTACTCCCGCCACTACCGTAGCAAGTTCACGTATACAACCGGCAATGGCAGATTGGCAGCAACAGAAAAATGCCTGGCAATGGCCATCGAGTGTGCAGCACGTAAGCCCTTATGTGCAATCTGAGGGCTTAGTGCAAGGCAATACCATTATGCGTGCGGTAATGTTGCAGGGAATTTTTCCCGAACATGAACCTGCCCAAAGCGTATTGGCGCAAAGCCTTTCCGCAGGGCGTTTAGAGCACCTGCGTGCAGGAGAGTACCGAGTAATTATTGGCCGGCCGCTGGCGCGGCAAATGGATGTACACATCGGTGAACGTGTGCGCATAACTGCGGCCAAAGGACAACAACACACACCTTTTGGAGTAATGCCGGCGCAACGGCAATTCACCGTAGCAGGTATTTTTGAAGTAGGTGCCGATATTGATTCGCAACTTATTGTGATGCACGGCGCCGATGCGGCGCGGTTGTTTCGTTACCCCGAGGGGCATGTAACCGGTTTACGCTTGTGGTTAGATGATGCCTTTGCAGCAGATGGTGTTACGGCTACATTAAAAAGCCAAAACTCGGTGAGTGATTGGCAAATTGATAGTTGGCAGCAACGCTTCGGGCAGTTATTCGCTGCCGTGCGCATGGAAAAGGGCATGATGATGATTATGCTTGGCCTCATTGTTGCAGTAGCCGCATTTAATGCAGTGTCGGCACTGGTGATGTTGATTCAGGATAAACGAGGCGATATCGCCGTATTACAAACCTTGGGCTTAGATCGCAAGCGTTTGTACCAAACGCTGCTACTACAAGGAATGTACGGTGGGGTGCTGGGAAGTATTCTAGGCCTCGCTCTCGGCTTAGTGGTTACTTTGAGTTTAAATGGGATTTTAAGTGTGCTGGGCATTAGCGTATTTAGCCAAGGTATGCATTTGCCGGTGTTGATTAACCCATTGCAGATTATGCAAATTGTAGCTGCGGCGATGCTGTTAACTTTATTAGCTACGCTTTATCCTGCGTGGCGCGCCGCGCGCTTGCAACCGGCAGAAATTCTTCGTTATGAGTAAAACTATGCAACAACAATGGTTAATAGATGTGGCCGGGCTAGCGAAAAGCTACGCCGATGGTGAAGAGCGGGTAACCGTACTGGAAAACATAAACTTGCAGCTAGCAGCCGGTGAGTTGCTAGCCATTGTGGGTTCTTCGGGCTCGGGAAAAAGTACCTTGCTACATATTCTTGGTGGCTTGGATGAAGCCGATACAGGTACTGTGATGGTGGCAGGTGCTACGCCAGCCGCACTGAAACCTCAGCAACTAGCCCAATGGCGAAATCAGAAGCTTGGGTTTATTTATCAGTTTCACCATTTATTGAGTGAGTTTACCGCCTTAGAAAACGTGGCAATGCCGTTATTAATTGCCGGTTGGCCGATGGCGAAAGCGAAGCAAAAAGCGCAAGCGCTGCTTGAGCGCGTAGGTTTGGGCCATCGCTTAGAGCATGAGCCTGCTCGCCTTTCTGGTGGCGAACGCCAGCGCGTAGCGATTGCGCGTGCTTTGGTGAATGATCCGGTACTTGTGTTAGCGGATGAGCCTACTGGTAATTTAGATGAAGAAACCGCCGCAGTAATTTACGATTTAATGCTAGAGCTGAATGAGCAGTTTGGTACTGCTTTTGTAGTGGTAACCCATGATATTGTGCTGGCACAAAAACTACCGCGGCAGTTGCAGCTGCATTCTGGATTTTTAGAGAACGGCCCGGTGGGCACGGATAGCGCTCAGGGTGGCCAATTGCAATCCGGTGCGAAGCCAGAGGGTAAGGCATGAATTTACCGTTTTTGTTAGCGCATCGCTTTCGCCAAAGCCGCGAGAAAACGCGCTACTTAAGCTTTATTTCCGCCTCATCTACGATAGGTATTGGCCTTGCGTGCGCGATTCTAATTATTTTACTTTCGGTAATGAATGGTTTTCAAAAAGCGCTGGAGAATGATTTTCTTTCCTTAGTTCCGCACGTGGAATATCAAGCGGTGCAGGGTGGTTTAGAAGATTGGCAAGAAATTGTGCGCGTTGCTGAGCAACACCCAGGCGTACGTGCTGCGGCTCCTGCCATTAAGCTGAGTGCTATGGTGCAATTGCCAGGGCGCTTTCGGGGCTTGGAATTGCGCGCTATTAATCCGGAATTAGAGCCGGCAGTTTCCGGTATTACCCGATATGTATCGAGTAGTGCATGGCAGCAATTTGTGAATACAGAGAATGGGGTGCTGCTCGGCAAAGGCTTAGCCAATGAGCTGGGCCTTGGTATCGGCGATAACTTAAATTTATTGATACCCCAGCTGCAGCAAGGCAACACGATTCGAGCCCCTCGGCGCATTAATGTAACTGTGGTGGGTTTGTTCGCCATGGGCGGTGAGCTTGATTTTCAACAAGCGTATATCCACTTAGCATTGGGCCAAACTACTGCGGGGCTAGATACCGAAGCATCCAGTGTTCGGCTGGCTTTGCATGATGTGTATGCCGCACCGATGATTGCTCGTGAAGTGGCTGGGCAAATCCAGGAGTATGCGTATATTCATGATTGGACCCGCAGCGAAGGGCACTTATTTCGTGATATTCAGCTGGTGCGTACAATTATGTATCTAGTGTTAGTGCTAGTGCTTGCGGTAGCATCATTCAATATTGTTTCTACCTTAGTAATGGTGGTTCGCGAAAAACAGGCGAGCATTGCTATTTTGCGCACTATGGGCGCTTCCGAGAGTTTGATCATGCGCACTTTTGTGTGGCAGGGCAGTTTAAATGGCGTAGTAGGAGCTGTTGTAGGTAGTGTTGTGGGTACTATTTTAGCGCTTGCATTACCACAAGTATTAGGTGCACTAGAGCGCACTTTGAATGTATCAATGTTACCGGCCGAGCTGTATTTTATTAGCAGTATTCCAAGCGAAGTTGTGTGGGCAGAGGTGCTGTTAGTGGCAGGGTTGGCCATTGTAACCAGCGTACTGGCCACTATTTATCCAGCTCGCCAAGCTGCAAAACTCGCGCCAGCACAGGCATTACGTGGCAGTTAATCGTCGCGATCGCGTAATTGCCGTTGGCGCTCAATCAGTTCCTCTTTGAGCTTTAAGAAGCGCTCCTTGCGCCGCTGAATTCGTTCATTCCACGCATTTTGTACCGCTTGGCGCCAGATTTTCCGCACTAAGAAATAGGTAATACCTGAGGCGCAAGCGCCTAATACAACAGCCCCCAAAAACAACGGCGGCACAATAGTGCTAAAGCCGGCTCTAAACCACGATAGGGAAAGCTCGAATAGAAAGGGTTCGGGATGCCGATTCAGTAGAAACGACCCTACTTGGTATGATGCAAACAGCATCGGCGGCAGAGTAAGTGGGTTACTGATCCATACCATGGCCACCGAGAGCGGCAAATTAACACGTAATATAATGGCGCACGCTGCGGCCACAAGCATTTGCATTGGGATCGGCATAAAAGCCAGAAATACGCCCACGGCGAAAGCGCCGGCGGCAGAGCGCCGATTCAAGTGCCATAAATTAGCTTCATGAGCTATTTTTCCAAACGGTTTTAACACGCCATACTGGTTCAATTTATGAACATCAGGCATGAACCGTTTTAAAAACTTTCTAGGCATATTCGTTTAGATATCTAGTGTTGTTTGCTACTACTTGAATTCAAGCATGGATGCTGAACTCGCACATGAAAACTCAAATCGATTTGTGGTGCATTGGCTTTATTCTAGCATCGTTGGGCATATTTTGGTTGCCTAGCAGCTGGTTAGAACACCAATTTACCCTTACCACCCTTATATTTACGTTCCTGCTCACAGGGCTGTGCTATATCGCTGCCGCGTTTTTGCCATCGCTCCTTACAGTACTTTCCGCAACAAAAGTAAACGGGCTACCTCGTATGCGCAAAGGTGCCCGCAGTGCTGCGCCAGCGAGAGCGAATGCTACCGTAAATTTTGCCGTTGTAAACTGGAAAATTACAAAGATTATAATTACCGGTGCGCTTAGTGGCTTTGTTTTAGTATTTTTATATACATATCATGCGTATAGCAAAAATATAAATCGCAATTTAGTAGCTCATTATGGCTTGCATTTAAATACGCTTGAGCAGCCCGTTGCGATGCAAGTACGGGTAACTAATTTGCTGCAACATGAAGGTTGGCGTTGGCAGGTAGATGCACGATTGCTTCCTACGCAAGAACAGAACTGGTGGCAACGGTTTACTTACCTTTGGCTCCCTGCCGCGAAGATTCGCTTATATGGCTATGCAGAAGCTGATGTATTCAGCACATCCGCTAGCCATGCTAATGCAATACCTGCCAGTAATAGCCTAGAAGGGCTGCCTAAAATTGGCGAAGTGTGGCAAATAACGGCACGCACACGGCCAATTCATGGCCGCTTAAATGAAGGCGGTTTTAATTATCAAGCGCATCTATTGCGGCGCGGCATATACTTCACTGGCAACATTGAACATGCGGAGCGGGTAGGTAGCGAAGTTCACTCACCACGGTGGCAGATCTTTAGCTATTTGCATGCTCGGCGAGCAGCCACTTCACCTGAACATACGTTGTTGCATGCAGATATATTGTTGGCCTTAATGGTTGGGGATCGACAATGGTTAAGTACCGAGCGTTGGCAGCTACTTCAGGAAACTGGCCTTGCGCATGTGATGGCTATTTCGGGCTTACACCTTACCCTAGTGTTTGCTGCCGCATGGTGGTTAGGCCGTTTGCTTATTGGCGGTGCTTTCGTTCTTAGCAAGCAGCGCACAATTGATACCCAAGCACTGCTGTTTGCTCTATTCGTAGCGCTGTTTTATGCGTGGCTAGCCGGTTTTGCCGTAGCAACGGTGCGGGCGTTTATTCTGGTGGCGTTATTTAGCGCTACCCGCTTTTTCGCCTGGCGCATTCCAGTGCTACGCATATTGTTACGCTGTGTTGCCATTGTGCTGATTATCGATCCCTTGGCTTGGTTAGATGCTGGCTTTTGGCTTAGCGCGTGCGCTGTTGCCGCAATATTTACCTGGCAATGGCGAGGTTCAGTATGGCCGCAGCGTTGGCAACCTAAACAGGGGCTTGGTTTATACCTTTGGCAGCTATTAGCCTTGGAAATGGTGCTTACCTTAGCGTTGGCGCCGTTATCGATTTTGTTATTTGCCGGAATGCCTTGGATAGCGCCATTTACTAACCTCGTGTTTTTGCCCATTTTTAGTATTCTGGTGTTGCCGTTTACCTTGCTTAGCGCGGCGCTAATTCTCTTCCTACCTCAACTGCCGCGTGTTGCTACCCTGTTGGAACCATTGCTAGTAATGATGGATTACTGTTTGCATAGTATTTTTTGGGGGTTAAGTAAAAGCCGGGAGTTACCCCAGCATTGGTTAGCAAGTATGGATGTCAGGCTAGGGTGGTTGTGTGTACTGCTGCTGGCGCTGTACTTCTGGCCTGCGCGCTGGCGTTATCGAATCGCTGGTGCGGTTATTGTGATACCGCTAGTGAATACGTTACTAAAACCAGTGCCGGCCAACGAGTTTGCGCTACATGTGCTGGATGTTGGCCAAGGTGCTGCAATAGTAGTGCAGCGGGGTAGCAGCGCGTTGGTATTTGATGCTGGGCCGGGCTTTCGCTTAGGCAGTACGATTGGTGAAACCACGTTAATACCGTTTTTGCGCTATCACCAGCTAACACCAGAATGGTTGGTTATTTCGCATGATCATCAAGACCATACCGGCGGTGTAGCGGCACTTCAGGCTGAATGGCCAGAGTTACAAATGATGCGCTCGCGTTTCTTTACGGCTGAGGGGGAAAGCTGGGGATGGTTGCCGAAGCAATTTCCAGACACCTTTGTGGCGGGCGATGCATGGCCTTGTGCTTGGGGGCAGCAGTGGCTGTGGCATGGGGTGCGAATAAAGGCATTGGCGCCTCTGCCTGGGCCTTCTTTCGGGCCCAACAATGATAGTTGTGTGCTGCAACTTGAGTATGCTGGCCAGCGTATTTTATTAACGGGCGATGTACAGGCGCAAACCGAACTGCGCATGGTAGGGCGATATGGTTCGGCATTGCGTAGTGATATATTGCTGCTCCCGCACCATGGCTCGCGCACATCTAGCCAAGTAGATTTTTTGGTACAGGTAAAGCCAAAGGCTGGTATTGTAAGCCGCGGGTACCGAAATAGTTTTCAGATGCCGCATAACGAAGTACTACAGCGCTTCGAAATGGCGCAGGTACCGCTGTATGATACCGGCTTGGTGGGCCAAGTTTCAGTGCTTTTCACGCCACAGGGCTTTAACATTCGAACGTTTCGTGAACAAATTAGGCCGCGTTGGTACACAAAGTTGCTCTCAGAAGCACAGAAGTAATGCCGCGCTACTAGGAAAACGCGTAATTTTCCGGTTACAATGATTTCGTCTTTGTAAATATATGGATTCCAATGGATTCGCAAACTATTCGAAAAAAACACTTTCGCCGGCTGCTCTCTTATATTAAACCGTATCGATTAGCCTTTTTCGCTGCCGTAATAGGTATGCTCGGTTATGCTGGCGTAGATACGTTTTTCTTCTACCACATTGAAACTCTGATTGATCAGGGTTTAGGGCAAAGTAACTCAAAAATCCTCGTGTATGGTGCGATTTTTGTGCCGTTGGTGTTTATTCTGCGCGGCTTCTTTAACTTTGTTTCTACCTATTTCCTTAGCTATGTAGGCTTTCAAATCGTTACTACCATGCGCCAGCAGCTGTTCGAACACCTAATGCGCGTGCCAGTTTCCTATCACGATAACGTATCTACTGGCGATCTGATTTCCAAAATCACCTACGATTCGCAGCAACTTGCGGAAGCTACTAGCCGAGCGGTACTTACCTTAATTCGGGAAGGCGCCTTCGTAATCGGCTTATTGGGCTTAATGCTCTACCACAGCTGGCAGTTATCGTTAGTATTCTTTTTGATTGGCCCAGTAATCGCTAAAGTTGTATCAGTGGTTTCGCGCAAATTTCGGGAAGTAAGTACGAAAATTCAAACGGCGATGGGAAACGTTACTACCACTTCTGAGCAAATGATTAATGGCCATCAAGTAGTGGTGATGTTTGAAGGGCAGGAGCACGAAGCAAAACGTTTTGCTGAGGTAAATAAAGCAACTCGCCAACAGAACATGAAATTGGTGAATATTCGCACCATTAGTACCTCGGTAATTCAATTTATTGCTTCGTTAAGCTTGGCAGCGGTACTGTTGATAGCAAGCTTTCCGAGCATGATTGAACAGCTTACCCCAGGTGCCTTTACCACGCTGTTAACCGCAATGATTATGCTGTTGCGCCCATTGAAGCAGCTTACCAACGTAAATGCAGATTTCCAGCGCGGTTTAGCGGCAGCGGCTAGTATTTTCAAAGTTCTCGATGAAGAACAAGAGAAAGATACCGGTTCAATTAAAGTAGATCGCGTGCGCGGCGAGTTAACGGTGAAAGATTTAACCTTTAACTACCGCAAAGGTGATGCAGCAGCACTGAAGAATGTTAGCTTCTCGGTGCCTGCAGGAAGTACGGTTGCTTTGGTAGGCCGCTCTGGTAGCGGAAAATCTACCATTTCTAATTTGCTTACGCGTTTCTACGATTATGAAACTGGCACTATAGAATTAGATGGCATTGATTTGCGTGATTACGAACTGAAATCGTTACGCCGGCAGTTTGCCGTGGTATCACAAAATGTAACTTTATTTAACGATACCATTGCTAACAATATTGCTTACGGTGGCCGAGGCCCAGTAAGCCGTGAAGATATTGATCGGGCGATAAAATTAGCTTACGCCGATGAGTTTATTAACGAGCTTCCACAGGGCTTAGAAACCATTGTGGGTGAGAATGGCGTAATGTTATCAGGTGGCCAGCGCCAGCGCATTGCCATTGCGCGAGCGCTGTTGCGTGATGCACCGCTGTTAATCCTGGATGAGGCTACTTCTGCGTTAGATACTGAATCTGAGCGGCATATCCAAAAAGCCCTCGATAATTTGCAGCAAGATCGAACATCATTAGTAATTGCGCACCGGTTATCGACAATAGAAAAGGCCGACGAAATTTTAGTGCTAGATCATGGTGCCATTGTTGAGCGTGGTAACCATGCGGAACTGCTGGAAAAAGGCGGTGCCTATGCACAACTGTACAATATGCAATTCGGCGAATAACCAAGGACGTAGGAAAAATGAGTGCGAAGTTTCAGCACAACGAGCCAAGTAAATCGGCACAGCGATTAGTACGCTATTGGTACCAGCGCCGTTTGGCAGCCCCTTTGTGGTTACTGGCCCCATTTAGCGCATTATTTACTATGCTGGCTGCACTACGCAGAGGGCTATTTTTCATTCGCTTACGGCGCACCTATCGTGCCCCAGTGCCGGTAGTAGTGGTAGGTAATGTAACCGTAGGTGGTACCGGTAAAACGCCCACAGTGCTTGGTTTGGTAAGGCTTTTACAGCAAGCAGGGTATCGCCCTGGTATTGTTAGCCGTGGTTATGGCGGCAGCGGCCCATTTCCGATGCTGGTGGCTACGGATAGTAAACCGGAGATATGTGGTGATGAGCCGGTAATGCTGGCAAAACTTAGCGGTGTGCCGGTAGCGGTGGCACCAAAACGTGCCGATGCGGTGCGGCTGTTGTTAGCAGAAAAGCAGGGGTTAGCAGAAAACCAGATTGATATTGTGATTGCCGATGATGGCCTCCAGCACTATGCGTTGGGTCGTGATATTGAAATCGCCGTGGTAGATGGTGAGCGTGGCTTGGGCAATGGCTGGCGGCTACCTGCAGGCCCATTGCGCGAGAGTGCACGGCGTTTGCGGAAAGTAGATTGGGTAATTGTTAACGGTGCTGCATTTACTACTGTGGGGCAGTATGGCGAACGCTTAAAATTAAAGCCGCAGCAGCGCAGTGAGAAAATGATTGCCATGCAGTTAGAACCAGCAGGCTGGCATCGGGTAACAGATCATAAGGAAATAGATACGCCTACCGGTGAGAATGCGCTGGCAATTGCGGGTATTGGCAACCCAGAGCGGTTTTTTAAGGTGGTAATGGAGCAAGCCATTGATCTGCAAGAAACCCGTGTATTTCCAGACCACTACCAATATGTAGCGAATGATTTTTACAATGTAAGCAATAGCACCCCAATTCTAATGACGGAAAAAGATGCGGTAAAGTGCGCTGCTTTTGCCCGCCCACATTGGTATTATTTAAAGGTTGTGGCGCGCTTTTCGAATCACTTTGAAGCGCAATTTTTAGCGCGCGTGGCGCAGCTTGCAGCGCCCACAATAGCCACAGCAAACTCGCACGAACAACCCAGCTCGGAAGGAGTAGCGAAATGAGTGATACAAGCGCGAATGCAGCGAGTGTACCGGCCAATATGTTGTCGATTCTGGCGTGTCCTTCCTGCAAAGGTAAATTAGTGTGGAATAATGATAAAACCGAGTTGGTATGCCGAGGTGAACAGCTTGCCTATCCGGTAAGCAATGGCATACCCGCATTGCTTGCAAGTGCAGCACGCGAGCTATCCGTTGCTGAATTGGAGCAGTTAAAATCATGAGCTTTACGGTAGTGATTCCAGCACGTTTTAATTCTAGCCGTTTACCCGGTAAACCCCTGGCCGATATTCACGGTAAACCAATGATTCAGCACGTGTATGAACGCGCGTTGAAAAGTGGCGCTGCGGAAGTAATTGTGGCTACCGATGATGATCGTGTAATGGCGGTAATCAAAGAGTTCGGTGGGCGGGTAATGCGTACCTCACCCGATCATCAATCCGGCACTGAGCGGCTGGCGGAAGTGGTAGAACGCTTAGCTTTATCAGAAGATCAAGTAGTGGTGAACGTGCAGGGCGATGAGCCGTTCATTCCACCAGAAATTATTTGTCAGGTTGCTGAGAACTTGGCGAGCCAGCGGATTGCACCAATGGCTACGTTAGCAGTGCCATTAAAAGATTCCAGCGAACTGTTTAACCCGAATGTGGTGAAAGTTGTAACCGACGCCCGTAATTATGCGCTTTATTTTAGCCGCGCGGCTATTCCATGGGATCGAGAGCGCTTTAGCGCGAATCGCGATGAAGTAGATTTGCTGGGCGGTTTATATCGCCGCCACATTGGTATTTATGCTTATCGTGCAGGCTTTATTGAGCGTTATGCGGAATGGGAAGCCAGCCCACTGGAGCAGTTGGAATCGTTAGAACAGTTGCGGGTGCTTTGGTATGGCGAACGCATTCATGTTGCGGAAGCCTTATTTGATCCACCGGCAGGAATTGATACTCCGGAAGATTTAGAACGTGCTCGCGGCAAGTAATTTGCCGCGGTTTTCATTACAGTAAATCTAATTGTTGCTGGGCTTGTTCTTTCTGCTCTTGTTCAGCCTGCTGGCGTAAAAATGCTTCGCGGCGTTTTTGCCGACCAGCAAGCAACCGTAAAATTTCTGCTCGCTCGCTTTCTGGCTTTAAGTGCCATTGATAGCGTTCATCCCGCGAGCGCAAACACCCGCGGCAATAGCCCCTCGGCCCTGATTCGCAGATACCAATGCAGGGGTTGGGTAAATCGAACATTTCCAGTTGATTCACTGCCATTTAGCTTTGCTGCCTTTGCTGCTCGAACTCAACGCGCTCTCGAAAATGTTGTGGTGAGGTACCGGTTATCTTCTTAAATAACCGCGAAAAATAATACGGATCATCAAAGCCAAAGGCCAGTGCTACTTGCCGCACGCTGGCGTTGGTTTCATTCAGCATACGCTGTGCAGCAGCGATTTTCATTTCATTGAAGTAACGCAACGGCGGTACACCCGTTAGTTCTCTGAATTTCTTGCTGAAATAATAGCGCGATAATCCGGAAAATTCTGCAAAATCATTCAGCTGCAGAGTACGATGGCTATTATCGCGCATGAAACGATCGAGCGCGGTAAGGTTAAACAGGCTGTCGGCTGCTGCAGGTTCTTTTACTAATAACGGAATTTGGCTTAATAGTTTCCGCAGAATAGCAGTAGCGTACATTGCCCGTTCAAAGGTAAGCCGCTGGTGCTGCAGGTTCAGCAAATCGGTAACATCGGGAAGTAACGATTGCCAACGTTTTAAGGTAATTACTGGCGGCTGCTCGGGGGCACCTCGTAAGCCAATATAATCCATGAATTCTTGCGTGAGGCTACCAGCGAAGTGAGCCCAGTATATACTCCAGGGGTTTTCTGGATCGCTATGATAGCTATGCGCGATATCTTGCCGTAAAAAAAGCATTTGGCCGGCGTGAATTACGCCCTGATGCTGTTCAGTGCGATAAAAGCCTCGCCCAGCATGGCAAAAAATAAGCAGATGATCAGTGTGTACACTTCTGCGTACGCGGTGATCACGCGCCTCTAAATAGTGCCCATACGATACTGGATATAGCCCAGAACTCAGCGGATTGCTGGCCAGTTGCTGGCTAATTGCATGGGGCAACAGTAATCGCGAGCTACCTGCGGGTAGCGGCCAATCGGAAGGTTGGCACATGAAAGTGTACACTCATCGTAAAAAACAATATTATCCATTATAGCGGCAATTTTATCGATTCTAAAGTGCAGCCTTTTTTGCTCTAATGCCAGCAACAAAAAATTTACCAAATTGGCGCATGTTGTATTGCCCTAAATTGATGAGCGCCAATACCAAAGCAATCGACCATAAGATTTATCTAATCGAGGAAGTTATGAGCGCAACGAAAAAAGTAAAACTTTATATCGGCGGTGAGTTTGTAGAATCTACAACTACCCAATATATTCCGGTAACGAACCCGGCTACGCAAGAAGTAATTGCGGAAGCGCCTTGTGCTACTCCTGAAGAAGTGGCCCGCGCCATTGCGAGCGCCAAAGAAGCCTTTAAAACTTGGCGTGAAGTGCCAGTATCTGAGCGTGCTCGAGTAATGATGCGCTACCAAGCGTTGCTAAAAGAACATCATGATGAAATCGCGAAAATCTTGGCACTAGAAACAGGTAAAACCTTTGAAGATGCTAAGGGCGATGTTTGGCGTGGTATTGAAGTAGTTGAGCAAGCCGCTAACATTCCATCGTTAATGATGGGCGAAACGGCTGAGAATGTGGCGCGTGGTATTGATACCTATAGTTACGTACAACCACTAGGGGTGTGTGCAGGTATTACACCATTCAATTTCCCAGCCATGATTCCATTGTGGATGTTCCCAATGGCTATCGCCTGCGGTAACACCTTTATTCTAAAACCATCTGAGCAAGATCCGCTTACGCCAACGCGCTTAGTGGAGCTGTTTGAAGAAGCGGGTGCACCGAAGGGTGTATTGCAAATGATTCACGGTGGTAAAGAGCAAGTAGATATTTTGCTGCGTGATCCCGATGTGAAGGCGCTTTCGTTTGTAGGTTCAGTACCTGTAGCGGAATATATTTACCGCACTGGTACCGAAAATCTGAAACGTGTACAAGCGTTTGCGGGTGCGAAGAACCACAGCGTAATTATGCCAGATTCGAACAAGCAAACAGTAATCAACAACTTGGTAGGTGCCTCTGTAGGTGCTGCAGGCCAACGTTGTATGGCGATATCAGTGGCTGTATTTGTGGGTAAATCGAAAGAGTGGATTCCAGAGCTCGCTGAACAACTCGCCAAAGTTAAGCCAGGCGCGTGGGATGATAAAGATGCGGCTTATGGCCCACTAATTAGCCCGCAAGCGAAGCAACGGGTAGTAACCATGATTGAGCAAGGCAAAAAAGAAGGTGCCGAGTGCTTAGTGGATGGTACTAACTGTGAAGTTGCTGGTTTCCCTGATGGTAACTGGGTAGGCCCAACGTTCTTCAGCAAAGTAACTGCGGATATGAGCATTTACCAGCAAGAAATCTTTGGCCCGGTACTTTGTGCTGTTGAAGTAGAAACCTTGGAAGAAGCAATTGCATTAGTAAACGCCAACCCATTCGGTAACGGCACCTCGATCTTTACCGCCAATGGCGCAGCTGCTCGGAAATATCAGCATGAAGTGGAAGTAGGGCAAGTAGGAATTAACATTCCAATTCCAGTGCCACTCCCATTTTTCTCATTCACCGGTTGGAAAAATTCGTTCTTCGGTGATTTGCACGCCTACGGTAAGCAAGCTATTCGTTTCTACAGTGAAACGAAAACCATTACCGCGCGTTGGCCGGAAAGCGAAATTGATAATGGCCCGAACATGACCATTAAATTGCAGTAATAGCCCGGAGATTCATTGTGAATTTTAATTTAACTGATGATCAACAAGCCTTCGTAGATACGGCGCGGGCGTTTGCTGAAAAAGAAATGGCACCGCATGCCGCACGTTGGGATGCTGAGCATTACTTCCCCATCGAAGTGTTCCGTAAAGCTGGTGAAATGGGCTTTATGGGCATGTATACGCCAGAAAGCGCCGGCGGTTTTGGTATGTCTCGGCTAGATTCCGCGCTAATTTTTGAGCAGTTAGCTATGGGCTGTACCGCCACAACCGCCATGATGACCATTCATAACATGGTGAGCTGGATGATTGGCTCATTCGCAAAACCAGAAGTGGCTGAGCAATGGTGTAGTGAGCTGGTTACGGGTGAAAAGCTAGGCTCGTATTGCTTAACCGAACCAGGCTCTGGCTCTGATGCGGCAAATTTGCGTACTACTGCGAAGAAAGACGGTGATGAATATGTGCTGAATGGCTCGAAAATGTTCATCTCGGGCGCTGGAGCTACCGATGTATTGGTAGTAATGGCGCGCACTGGCGGCGAAGGCGCGAAAGGTATTTCGGCATTTGTGGTACCCGCGGATGCAGCGGGCATTCATTATGGTAAAGCAGAAGAGAAAATGGGTTGGAATGCACAACCTACTCGCTTAGTTACCTTTGAAGATGTGCGTATTCCAGCAGATTACCTATTAGGCGAAGAAGGCGAAGGCTTTAAATTTGCCATGATGGGCCTTGATGGCGGCCGGATTAATATTGCGGTGTGCTCGGTGGGTACTGCGCAGGCAGCATTAAACACGGCGCGTGATTATATGCATGAGCGTAGCCAGTTTGGGAAGCCCTTAGCGGCCTTCCAAGCGATGCAATTTAAACTTGCCGATATGGCCACTGAATTAGTAGCCGCGCGGCAGATGGTGCGTTTAGCAGCGTTTAAAGTAGATGAAAACGATGCGGATAAAACCACTTACTGTGCGATGGCGAAACGTTTTGCTACCGATATCGGCTTTCAAGTGTGTAATGAAGCACTGCAAATTCACGGTGGTTACGGCTATATCAAAGAATATCCGTTGGAGCGTTATGTGCGTGATGTTCGGGTTCACCAAATTTTGGAAGGAACCAACGAAATCATGCGGCTAATTATCGCCCGCCGTATTCTTGCAGATGGCTCTGCTGAGCTGCTGTAATTAAATCGGTGTCAGTGAGCTAAACCTCTGGCACCTTTTTTTTCTTCATTTTTCACCCAACAGGAGGTTGATCTTGGATACGCAAGAAACCCAAAACGATGCGGTGTTATTCTCTGAGGTAGCAACAGTTTCAGGCCATAAGATTGGTATAGCCTGCCTCAACTCTGAGCGTTCATTAAATGCCTTAAGCCTAGATATGATTCATTTGCTACAGCCTCAGCTGTTGGCTTGGCAAGATGATCCTGAAATTGCCTGTGTGTGGTTAGAAGGTGCGGGCGAAAAAGCATTTTGCGCGGGTGGCGATATTGTAGCGATGTATCACGCAATGAAAGAGCTACCGAACACGCCTGCAAATGAAGTTGTGGATTTTTTCACAGCAGAGTATCGCTTAGATTATTTGATTCAAACCTATGCAAAACCACTACTGGTATGGGGTGATGGCTTTGTGATGGGTGGCGGTATGGGCCTTATGAATGGTGCTAGCCATCGGGTGGTTACGGAGCGTTCGCGTTTAGCTATGCCGGAAATTAGCATTGGCTTGTATCCAGATGTAGGCGCCACCTATTTCCTTGGTCAGATGCCCGATAATATGGGCTTATTCGTTGGTTTAACGGCTGTGCAGGTGAATGCTGCAGATGCGTTATATCTTGGCATGGCAGATTTTGCGATTTCAAGCGAGAAACGTGATAACACCCTGCAAGCATTAAAGAATGCCAGTTGGACCGCAGATACGGAACTTAACCACGCCACGCTAAGCGATACACTGCAACAACGTATTTTTGCTGATGATGCTTTAGATGCTGGATATCTTTACGAGAACCGTGAGTTAATTAGTAAGCTGATGGCTGGCGATAGTGTAGTGGATGTGTGTGCCCAATTCTTAGCTCATGAAACGGATGATGCCGTGCTGCAACGGGCGCAGAAAACCTTGGCTAATGGCTGCCCATTAACGGCGCACATTGTGTGGCAACAACTCCAATTTGGCGGCAGCTTAACGCTGGCCGAAGCGTTTCGCTTAGAGCTTACGCTTTCTGTGAATTGTTCAATTACGGGCGATTTTGTGGAAGGCATCCGGGCTTTATTAATTGATAAAGATCGCAATCCACAATGGAGCCATGCTGGTATTGCCAAAGTAAGTGCAGAAGATGTAGATGCACTATTTATTGCGCCATGGGGCGAACAACCTCATCCGCTGGCAGATCTTGGTGAATAACAATAAATACCGTGGGCGGGTGTTAACCGCCCATACGGTTTAATAACAATGAGGAGCAAAACGATGGCTCGCGTAGGATTTATTGGTTTAGGTAACATGGGTGGCCCAATGGCCCTCAACTTGGTGAAAGCAGGCCACGATGTGCAAGTTTTCGATTTATCGCCAACCGCATTAGAAACACTAGCGCAAGCAGGCGCAACGGTTGCAGCAAGCGCGGCTGATGCCGTGGCTAACGTTGATTTTGTAGTTTCGATGCTACCTGCAGACAAACATGTGATTGGCTTGTACTTGGGTGAGCAGGGGATTGTTGATGCCATCCCTAAATCTGCTTTGGTAATCGATTCGAGTACTATTTCTGCCGAAGCAGCGCGGGAATTAGCCGCGGGTATCACTGCGCAAGGCCGTCGTTTTATTGATGCACCGGTATCGGGTGGTGTGGGCGGTGCAAAAGCCGGTACGTTAACCTTTATTTGTGGTGGCGAAGCGGCAGATATTGAAGAAGCTCGTACAGTTCTTGAGAACATGGGTAAAAACGTATTCAAAGCCGGCGCTCATGGCGCGGGCCAGGTTGCAAAAATCTGTAACAATATGCTGCTTGCGGTACTCATGGCGGGTACCTCAGAGGCATTGCAGTTAGGCAGAGCGCATGGCCTTGATGCTAAAGTACTAAGCGATATTATGTTGCAAAGTTCTGGCCGTAATTGGACACTTGAAGTATATAACCCATGCCCGGGCGTGCTAGAAGGTGTGCCTTCAAGCAATGATTATAACGGCGGCTTCTTGGTAGATCTGATGCTGAAAGATTTAGGTTTGGCGCAAAGCACTGCGGCTACTTCGGCTTCAGCAACGCCAATGGGTGATATGGCGGCGAAACTTTTTGCTGAACACAGCGAGGCAGGTTTCGGTAGTAAAGATTTCTCAAGCATTTTCCGTAAGTTTGAAAAGTAAGGATATAAGCACTAATGCAAATCAATGAATCAGTGATCGTAGTAACCGGCGGCGCGCAAGGCTTAGGCCGCTCAATGGCGGAAGATTTCGCCAAGGGTGGGGCTAAGCTCGCATTAATTGATATGAACGATGAAATGCTGCAAGAAGCGGCAGCTGCATGTTCTGCTGCCGGCGCCGCAGAGGTACAAACCTATAATGTGAATGTTACCAATGAAGCGGCGGTTGAAGAAGCATTCGCGGCGATTGATAGCCACTTTGGTGGTTTAGATGTGCTGATTAATAACGCGGGCATTTTGCGTGATGGCATGTTGATTAAGTGCAAAGATGGCGAAATTACTCATAAAATGCCGCTCCAGCAATGGCAATCGGTAATTGATGTGAACCTTACGGGCACGTTCTTGTGTGGCCGAGAAGCTTCGGCAGTAATGGCGAAGCGGGCGCGCAAAGGAGTGATTATTAACATCTCGAGTGTTGCTCGAGCGGGTAATATTGGCCAAACCAATTATGCGGCAACGAAAGCGGGTGTAGTGGCAATAACGGTTACTTGGGCGCGTGAGTTGGGCCGCTTTGGTATTCGTTGTGCAGCGATTGCACCGGGCTTTATTGAAACGCCAATGACAGCGCAAATGAAGCCGGAAGCAGTAGATCGTGCGTTAGCGATGGTGCCATTACGCCGTTGGGGCCAACCTGCTGAGATTGCGCACTCTGCGCGCTATATTATTGAAAACGATTTCTTTAGTGGGCGCGTTATTGAAATTGATGGCGGCGTGCGCTTATAAACGCTTGGTTTGGATAACGAATCGGGCTTCCACGCTTCCACAAAGGGGTGTTCGAGCTGTAACGTGGAACCGCTCGAACACCCCTTTGTGGGGCGAAGGCCGCGCTATCTTCGGTGCAGCATAAGGACGACACGAGTGAATAATGGTGTGGCAAAGCATTCTGCACAGCAGCAAGCGCTTGCGCAAACGGCGGAATGGGTTCAGCAAGTTATTGTAAAATATAATATTTGCCCATTCGCGCGCGCTGAGGTGGAGCGGCAAAGTATACGCTACTCGGTGTGTAGTGAGCAGGCAATGGAGCATGTGTTAACGGCGTTGCTAAATGAATGGCAATGGTTAGATGCGCATCCGGAAACGGAAACTACTTTAGTTATTCTGGATAAGGGTTTTGCGGAATTTGCAGAGTATTTGGATTTGCTTGATTTTGCGAATGAGCTGTTAGTGGTTGAGGGGTACGAGGGTGTGTATCAGATCGCAAGCTTCCATCCTAACTATCAGTTTGCGGACAGTGAGCTTGATGATGCGGCTAACTTTACCAACCGCTCGCCATACCCTGTGTTGCATATTTTACGTGAGGCGAGTTTGGAACAGGCATTAGCCAATTATTCTGATCCGGAATCAATTCCGGAACGAAATATTGAATTCGCTAGGCGTAAAGGCGCGCCATTTTTTGCGGATATTTTAAAGAAGATTAAAACCTAATTGGTATGGAATAGGTATAGTGCATAAATGGTTGATGGCAGGTGTATCGGCAGTGGTGTTGCTCACTGGGTGCAGCGAAGTGCAGCCGCTTTCTGAAGCGGAGCAAGTGGAACGGATTATTCAGCAAGAAATAGCGCGCAACGAACGTGGGTTAAACGCGCTAACGGATGCGGCTGAAGTAACCACTTATGATGGTTTTGCTTGGCGCCGTGGCGAGCGTATTCAAGTTCGTAATCATACTGATAATGGTATTCAAGGAATGGTTTTTCGCGGAAGCGTTAGCTGATCAAGGTAATCCGGTGTGTGTTGAAAAAGCTGCACAAGGCTGGCAAGCGGGAAGGGAATAAGGCTGATGAAACTAAGGCTGATGAAACTAAGGAATACTATTCGTGCGTAAATTACCGCCGTTGAATGCGCTGCGCTCGTTTGAGGCTGCAGCACGGCATTTGAGCTTTACTAAGGCCGCAGAAGAGTTGTTTGTTACGCAAGCTGCTGTAAGCCACCAGGTAAAGGCGCTTGAGGATTTCTTAGGGTTGGCGTTATTTCTGCGGCGCAACCGCGCGCTGCTGCTTACGGAAGCTGGGCAGAACTATTATTTAGATATTCGCCAGATGTTCGAGCAACTTACTTTGGCAACTTCGAAAGTGATGTTGGCGAGTGAGCAAGGCTCGCTTACTGTATGTGTACCACCAGGGTTTGCCATTTTATGGTTAGTACCGCGGCTGAGCCGTTTACATGAGGCCTACCCAGAAATTGATGTGCGCCTAAAAGCGGTAGATGAAATTTCTGGTTCGCTTACGGATTATGTGGATGTTGCTATTTATTATGGTAGCGGCACTTGGCCAGGGGTTACTTCCTATCGGCTGCACAAAGAGTACTTAATTCCAGTATGTTCACCGCTGTTGCTGCAAGGAGCTAAACCTTTGCAAACCCCTGCGGATTTGCATGAACATACGTTATTGCATGAAGAAACCCGCAATGCTTGGCGTGAATGGTTTGCTATGGTGGGTGAGCAGCCACCGAAAAACAAACGTGGGCCGGTGTTTTCACATTTAGCATTAGCGTTAAAAGCGGCGGTGCACGGCCAAGGTGTAACTTTGGCGAACAGCGTTTTGGCGAAGCCTGAGCTTGATTCAGGGCATTTAGTACAAGTGTTTCCGCAAATCTTACCCACCAATGAAGCATTTTATATGGTGTGTCGAGAATCCCAAGCGGATGTGGGGAAGGTGGCGAAGTTCCGTGATTGGATTCTCGCTGAAGTATTGCGTGATGAGCAAGAAGCTCAGCATCTAGAACAACAGGTACAAGGATAGCAATGGCGATTATCGTATTTGCGCACGGAGCAGGGGCAGGGCCTGAAAGTGAGTTTATGTGCTCAATTTCTTCCTTTTTGGAACAAAAAGGCCATAAAGTTCATCGTTTTGCTTTTCCGTACTGGCAAATAATTGAACAGAGTGGTAAAAAGCGCCCCCCAGATAAACGAAATGTGTTGGATGCAGCTTTTATAGAGCAAGTTCGCATAGCGCAACAAGGGGCGGATGATATTCCGCTGTTCGTAATGGGAAAATCAATGGGTGCTCGAGTAGCATTTCGATGTGCTGATGCTGTGGATGCCAAAGCGGCGATTGGATTAGGGTTTCCGTTCTATCCGCCCGGTAAGCCAGAAAAACATCGGTTAGATGAACTAACCAATGAGCGGCCAAAGAACTTTATTTTGCAAGGTACGCGCGACCCCTTTGGTAAATCGGATTGGCTGGCGGCACAACAATTACCTGCTAATCTGCAATTGGAATGGTTTACGGATGGTGATCACGATTTACGCTTGCCAAAGCGCAGCGGCCTTTCACAGGCAGAAGCATGGCAATTATCGGCACGAAGCATTGATCGGTTTGTGGGAAAAGTTAGTGGTTAAGTAATCACTGTTTAGAAGTTTAATAATGAATATATGAACTAGCTGCAAACGCTTGTGGTTAGTAAAAGGAAGAAGAATTTTATGGCTGTTTTGTTATATTGCCGAGCTGGATTTGAAGGCGAATGCGCTGCGGAAATTCAAGAGCGAGCAGCATCGCTTGGCGTATACGGCTATTGCAAAACGCAACCCGATAGTGCGTTAGTTATTTTTGAATGTAAGCCAGAAGAAGGCGATCATCTTGCTCGCAAGATATCGGTTCATTCGTTAATATTTTCGCGGCAATTATTTGTGCGGGCGGCGGAATTAAACCAATTAGATACGATGGACCGCGTAACTCCGATTGTGGAATCGTTAACAGATATGCAATTGTGCGGCCGGATGTGGATAGAAACCACAGATACCAATGATGGCCGTTCGTTGTCTGCGCTATGTCGAAAAATCACTAAGCCGCTTACGATGGCGCTGCGCGAGAAAGGCCTGTTAACTCCGGAAGAGGTTAGCAATCGCCCAGTTTTGCACGTGCTTTTTCGCAGTACGCATTCGGCAATCATCGGCTATTCCTATAGTTATAATCACTCACCCTACTTGATGGGGATTCCGCGGGTGCGCACGCCGAAAGGGGCACCGAGCCGCTCTGCAGCAAAGCTGGCAGAGGCATTTAAAGTGATGATCCCGGAAAGTGAGTTTGAACGCAGAGTGCAACCGGGCATGAAAGCGGTAGATCTCGGCGCATGCCCCGGTGGCTGGACCTCAGTATTAGTGCATTACGATATGATGGTAGCGGCAGTAGATAATGGCCCGATGGATGAAGGGTTGATGAATACAGGGCAGGTTCGGCATTATCAAGAAGATGGCTTTCAGTTTCTACCAAAACGTAAAAACGTAACCTGGTTAGTATGCGATATGGTAGAAAAGCCGAAACGAGTGGCGCAATTAATGGCCGATTGGTTTATTGGCGAGTGGTGCCATGATGCGATGTTTAATCTTAAGCTGCCGATGAAATCTCGCTATACTGCCGTACAACAAGATTTAGAAGCGATTCGTGAACGTTTGGCGGAAGCGGAAGTTTATGGTTATGAGCTTTCTGCGAAGCATTTGTATCATGATCGGGAAGAGATAACGGTGTATTTGCGCAAGAAGTATAAGAGTTAGCAGCACACCGCTGAAAAGCTCTCACAACCATTGCGGTGTGAGAGCGTAACTTGCATTGTATAAGTGTTTAAACGAAAGGCAGTAGCGCAGCTACAATGCGATTTTGTAGAGTGAACATTATGCAAACGAAAAACTACTTCAAGCAGAGTTATACGCGGGGTATTACTGCTCTGTTGGCGATTATCTTCATTGGGCAATCTCCAACGAGTGTTGCCGATGAATCGTTGTTATCTCCCCTCAGCACACCGCAGGTAGTGGCTTTTGAACGCAGTAAAACACAGTATTTAATAACAGCCATAATTGCTTCACATCGAACGTTACTAGCACAATTACATCGGGATGTTAGTGTTTATGAAAATGCCGATGCAGCTCAGTACGCGCAAAACGCTCGACAAATATTAAGAGC
The DNA here is from genome assembly GCF_047920995.1 of Aliidiomarina sp. Classification (NCBI taxonomy): domain Bacteria; kingdom Pseudomonadati; phylum Pseudomonadota; class Gammaproteobacteria; order Alteromonadales; family Idiomarinaceae; genus Aliidiomarina; species Aliidiomarina sp. Next base: position 34,447 of record NZ_JBLRWZ010000008.1, on the reverse strand, counting down.
ACTGCCGCCTGTAGCTGATGTATGCCAAGAGAACTTAGCGGGTATGCGCTTGCAGCATGCGAATGATCAGATTCAGGATGAATATCATTTGCCGCTAGCATCAATTTATTTCCAAGGTGATATCAGCCCGCTTTTTACGCGCCTCGAGGAGTTAGAGAACCCAGAAATAGACCCCGACGCATACGAGAAGATGAACGCAATTCATAGATCACTGTTTGGTAGAACCTTGAGTAGGAATCTGGATAGTAATTCTTGCTGGGCTCTGTTAGGGAGGCGTTTTCCGTATGGCAAAGATGAGCCGCTAATGCAACGCGGTTGCAGCGCATTTGATGTGATAAATGACTGCATTGTAGAGATGCGAGAAATTCACGCGATCAGCGATGCAAAACGGGTTGAAGTAAGCCTTCAGCAATACGAAGGCACCATCCCACTGCAGAAAAACCCATACCGACGCAATAGCAACGATGAGCCGCTTAACCCTACGCGCCGCTATTATTGATTTTACTAAGCTTTAAAGAGAGATGAAAAGTGAAAGAACGTGAGTTAGCCGCATGGCAACAAGCTCAAGAACAGGGCTTGGCAAAGTTTGTAGTAATGAATGGTGTGCTCTCGTGGGGCTTGCCGATGCTGATTATTATTGGCTATTTTAATAATGTACTAGGCGAGGGAGCTACGGTTGCCGCGGTACTAATTCATTGTGCAATTTGGTTTGCAGCCGGTGGCTTATTTGGTGTAGTGCTGTGGTATGTAAGCGATTATCGTTATAAGAAGCACATGCGCAAAATTACAGAGAAGCAAGATAAGGAACAAGAGTAGCGTTCGCAACCATTTACTCGTTGTAGGTAATGCGAACTGCTTGGTAGGGCGTTACCGCCGTTTGCCGAGCCGCAAAGGGTATCTTTCTGGGGTATTGATAATAACGAAAAAGGAGTAGCTAAGTGCCACTCCTTTTGTTGTTAGATAGCAAGTTTTACTGCACTAAAGCTTACAGCCGATCGAGAATAGCTTGAGTAAAATCGGTAGTGCCATGGCTACCACCTAAATCGGCGGTAGTACGATCGCCACTTTCAATTACATCACGCAATGCAGCAAGAATTTTCTTCGCCTGCTCTTGCATATCTAAATGCTCAAGCATTTGGATAGAGGCCAAGATAACCGAGGTTGGGTTGGCTAAGTTCTTACCAGCAATATCGGGAGCTGAGCCATGCACAGCTTCAAAAATTGCACATTCTTGGCCAATATTTGCACCTGGTGCCATACCTAAACCACCTACTAAGCCAGCGCATAAATCAGAGAGAATATCGCCGAAAAGGTTGGTGGTTACGATTACATCGAAATGCTCTGGGGTCATTACCAACTTCATGCACGCAGCATCTACGATCATTTCTTCAAATTGAATATCTGGGTATTGGGCAGCAATTTCACGGGCAACTGCGAGGAACATACCGGAAGTGGTTTTCAGGATGTTGGCTTTGTGCACCGCAGTTACTTTTTTGCGATTTTCCCGCTGTGCGGTTGCAAACGCAAAGTGCACGATACGCTCACAGCCTAAACGAGTAACTCGGCTCATAGCTTCGGCTTCACTGCCATCTGCTTTGGTAGTTTGCCCTAAGCCCGAATACATTCCTTCGGTGTTTTCACGAATGGTAATAATATCAATGTCTTCATATCGCGCTTTGGTGCCTTTGAAGCTAACTACTGGGCGTACATTTGCATACAACCCAAAATGCTTGCGTAAGGTTACGTTGATTGATGTAAAGCCACCACCTACTGGCGTGGTAAGTGGGCCCTTGAGGGTTATACCATTGCGAGCGATGGCATCTAGCGTTTGTTCTGGCAACAGTTCACCGTGCTTTTCAAGCGCTACTAGGCCAGCTTCCGCGTATTCATAATTGAAATCACAGCCAGCTTTATCAAGGATTTGTACTGCAGATTTAATGATATCAGGGCCGATACCATCGCCTGGAATTACGGTAATTGTTTTGCTCATAAAATAACCCTTTTACAACTGGTTTATGCAAGTATTCAGTGCTGGAATTTTTAACTGCAAGGAAACGGTATTCACATTGCAGCTATAAATATGATTTTGCTGCTGCTTTATACCATTTTCCGGCTTTTTCCGCCATATAACGAACTACAACTATAGTCGGTATTCAGCAAATGATTGGCGCTTAGCCGAGCGTTGCGAGTGTGTTATCTGCCTCGCAAGCCCAGTTTAGCTGCCGAACTCAGATTCGTAAGCGGGTTCACCCCAAGAGATGAGCTTATCGTTAGTAAATAGTAAGGGGGTGGTTTCATCGCGGGTGGTAATGCCATCCGAGCGCACATGTTGGGTTCGATAGAACAAAATAAGGATGTTTCTGCCATCGGCAGTGGTGCGGGCTTCACTGAGATCTGGCGGACCAAGTAAGCGAAGCACTTCGTCGCGTGGCGTACCGATCTCTAACCGGCCAATATACTTCCGGTTAAAGATCTCACGTTCACGCCATGTCATGGTTTCAGGGTTCGCAGTGTAAAAGTGCATGATACCCCCGGCAATAATTGCATAGAGCGCAAAGCCTATTACTGCGATCAGAAAGCCTTTCTTCACAAATTTACCTTTTCACAACGCGATAGCATGGTTGATATTTTGTACCACCTGGCAGTTTCATGCGATCCTGCTCAACGAAAGATTGCAGCAGTTCGTCGAGTTCGCGCATGAATTCTGCTTCACCGGTGATTTGATAGGGCCCATGTTCACGGATTTCCCGTAAACCGGGTGCTTTCACATTGCCGGCTACAATTGCTGAGAATGCGCGTCGCAAATCTGCGGCAAGCTGTTCTTTTGGTTGTTTCCGGTTTAAGTTTAATGCCGCAACGTTGGCATGAGTTGGCTCGAATGGCTGTTGAAACGGCTCTTCGATGTGTAGAGTCCAGTTAAAGTGGTAAGCATCGCCACTTTCTCGGCGATAACGTTTTACCGCTGCCATACCTGTTTGCACGTGTTGGGCAACTGAAATAGCATCGTTAATAATAATTTTATAGTACTGGGTTGCTTCTTCTCCAAGCGTGTTGGCAATAAAGCGATCTAACTGCTCAAAGTAAGGGCGTGCCCCCTCTGGCCCTGTAAGAATAACGGGTAGCGCTTGCTCTTTGTTTTGCGGGTGCATCAAGATGCCGAGCAAATACAGTAATTCTTCTGCTGTGCCCGCTCCACCTGGAAAAATAATAATGGCGTGAGCACAGCGTACGAATGCCTCTAAGCGCTTTTCGATATCAGGCATAATCACCAACTCATTGACAATTGGGTTTGGAGGTTCTGCCGCAATAATGCCGGGTTCGGTAAGGCCAAAGTAGCGTGCGTTTTTGATTCGTTGTTTGGCATGGCCGATGGTGGCGCCTTTCATTGGACCTTTCATGGCGCCAGGGCCACATCCGGTGCACACGTTAAATGCGCGTAAGCCTAATTCGTAACCCACTACTTTGGTATATTTGTATTCGTTCTCGGAAATCGAGTGGCCACCCCAGCACACCACCATATCAGGCTCTTGCGCTGGTTTTACTACGCCGGCATTGCGGAGAATATCAAAGGTAACGTGAGTGAGATGGCGTGTGCTCATACTTTGCAGCACTTCCGTTGGGTAACGTTCACCAACGAACAGGATATCGCGCAGCACGGCCTCTACGTGCTCACGGATCCCTACGATAAGCTCACCATCAACGAATGCAGAAGGCGGTGGATTGATTAATTCAAGTTTTACACCTCGTTCGCGGCGCAGAACATTTACTTCAAAATCTTCAAACTGGTCAAAAATATCCGCGCTGTTATCGGTATGGCTGCCCACATTTAATACTGCCAACACGCAATTGCGGAATAGCTTGTATAAAGGGCTATCAGTAGATTGCTGCAATCTATCGATTTCTAATTGCGATAATAATGCCATGCTGCCTTGTGGCGATAATGAAATTCTCATACTTATTCTCTGCTCCTCTCCACTAGCCCATGCTAGGTGGTATTTCTTGTGCTTATTATTAATTTTAATTTTCACGTTTATAAACAGTAAGAGTACGCATCTTCACTACCATTAATCAACCAAAATCAGTTATTGGCGCGCCAAGCGGCCCCGTAATAGGGCTGTATCAATATTACTTTTGCGATTGCTGCGAATGGGATTGATATCCAGCCCACCTCTGCGTGTGTAACGCGCAAATACCGTAAGCTCTTGGCATTGCAATGCAGTGTGCAAATCGCTGTAGATTCGTTCCACACATTGTTCGTGAAATTCATTATGGTTGCGAAACGAAACAATATATTGCAACAGTGCTTGCCGATCGATTTTAGGCCCAGTGTAGGCAATATAAACGGAACCCCAATCGGGTTGGTTGGTGATTAAACAATTCGATTTCAGTAAGTGGCTATGCAGTACCTCGGTAACAACGGTAGCGTTGCTATTCAGTTTAGCGATCAGTGCTGGGTTGTAATCGTAATCAGTAATGGTTACCGATTCTTGATCAATACATTCGCCAGGTAAGGTGATTAAATTATGGGTTGTGTACTCATCTAGGGAATATAGGCGCACTTGCACCGGGGCTCCGGCGCAGGAACTTAAATCTTGGTGTAGGGCGTTTATTACGCTATCACTATCTGCAAATACACTCTGATTAAAGCCGTTGAGGTATAGTTTAAATGATTTCGATTCGATCAAGTTAGGGCTTGTTATCGGCACCTCAACTTCAGCGATCGCTACTGCGGGTACGCCATTAGGTTGCAACCAAGAGAGCTCATAGCAGGTCCATAAATCGCACCCCACAAATGGCAGTGCATCATTATTAATACCAATACTACTGCGGTTAAGCTGGCGTGGCACTGGTTGAAGCAGTGTGGCATCGTATTGATTGGGGTATTCAGTAATTTGGCCAAGTTTCAATTTAGCCATAGGGTTTTCGCTGCTCACTGGTATTCCCTTTATGCTGTGCGTAGAATGCAACTATTGTATGAAGAATTAGTGGTGGAAGCCAGATGAATACTGGAAACAATCTAGAAAATACAGCAGCGCAGCGGGCAGCGAAAGCAGCTGCAGCTATTGCAGAGTTACATGAGCGTTATCAACGTGCCTATCAGGCGGCTCAGCAGCAACCGAGTACCGAATATATGTCGGGTTGGGAAGCTCCTTGTTATGTAGGTAAGCCTATTGGTGGTGAAATTGCTTGGCGCCCGGTTGCACAAAATCCGGCATTGGATTTTAGCGGGGTAGAGCATGCCTTGGAAATGCCGCTAGATACTGAAACCAAGATCTTATTCTCGGCGATGTATGCCGGCGATTTAATTTTAGAGTTTGCTAGCAATGAACTCGTTTTATTACAGGTAATGTGTGCTGAAGATGGTGAACGTTTGCAAAAGAACCTGATTGGCCATGTGATGATGAAGCAACGTTTAGAGCAACCCATCACTCTTTTTATTGGCCTAACGGATGAAGATGATTTGTTGATCTCGGTAGATAACGATACGGGTGAAGTAGGTTTGGAGTATGTTGGGAAACCGCAGCATGAAGTATTGGCCGCGAATGTAAGCGATTTTTTAGAACAATTATCGCCGCGTATTGATGGTGCCGAATTTACCGCATAACATTGGCATAAACCTGAATGAAAGTGAGAAACCAATGAGTACAGATATTAGTTTAAAAGGTGAGTTGATGTATTTGGGCCAAGAGCATTTGGCCACTGCCGCTTCGTTGTTGTTTCAAGCCTACCAAAACGACCCGTTATTCCAATCTATCTTTCAAGTAGAAAAAGAAGGCTATGCGCAGCGCTTGCGTGCTGCCATTCGTGAAGAGCTGACCGTATTTCATGAACATCAGCAGCCGATGTTCGGGCTATTTCATGATGATACCTTGGAAGGTGTGGTGTGCATGACCCGACCGGGCAGTAATTTTGGCCCTGAACGTTTTTGGCATTGGCGCCTACGCATGCTGCTTACGGCTGGCTATGTGAGCACTAAGCAAATGCTTGAGAAAGAGCGGATTATTGCAGAAGCCATGCCAGTACAAAATTATCATATGCTCACCTTTATCGCGGTACACCCAAATTATCAGCAACAAGGGCTTGGTGATTTACTAGTGCATGCCGCTCGCAATGAGTTGGAGAATCATGCGGAATCGGCTGGCATTTCACTGCTGGCAACGCGCAGCGAATACGGCAAGTTTTTTGCTAGCCGCGGCTTTCATGAATTGCGCTCACTGCAGGTTGGTGAAATTAAGGGCCAGCTGATGTTTTTGGCGCGGGAAGATGAAGAAGTGGTGGAGAATTCTGCAGAATAATTGACATTTATCGCCATTTCAGGTGAAATCCACGCCCTTGTTTTTGTGCAGCAGTATTCGCTTTACAGAAACACCAGAAGAGGTGCGTTTGCTAGGTAGGCTTGGGTTGGGTGCCAAACCCCAATAACTTAAGTTCAGGGAGCATAACGCCGAGGTAGCTGCAGATTGGCAATGTAGCTATCGGTGCCACGGGTTGAATCTCTGTCACTGTCACCGTTTTTCACAGGTGGAGAGCTTCTGGAGCGTAGCTTTTTAAGGCTGAGCGTTAGTTTGCTCGCGAGAAAAGTTTTTAGCGTTCCTGAACTCTTCGAACACGATATGGTTCGGAGCTATGCAAAAGAATTTAGAATCTTCAGTTATTGTTGCCAAGTTTGGTGGCACCTCAGTTGCCGATTACTCGGCGCTTCAGCGTTGTGCTGATATTATTCAAAATAATCCTGCTATTCGATTAGTAGTAGTGAGTGCTGCTGCTGGCGTAACCAATCGTTTGGTGGCGCTATCGAAAGGTGTTGAAAACGAGAAAGAACGGCTACAGCTGCTGAGTGAAGTAATGGATATTCAGCATCAAATTAGCCAGCACCTATCACCAACGCCGGAATTAAACGCTCAACTACGGGATTATTTGGTGCGCATGGCGTTACTCAGTAATCAACTAGCAGAGCAGGGCGCTGAAGCTGCGAAACAAGATGAGTTGCTCGCCTTTGGTGAGCGCTGCTCTTCTATGTTTCTGGCGGAAATACTGCGCCAGCGCGGCCATACTGCGCGTGATTTCAATGCTTGCTTAGCCATTCGTACCGATAGCCATTTTGGCGCGGCAGAAGCTCGGCCGGTGCGGATTAGTATGTTGGTTCGTGAGCACTTAACGCCACTACTAGCAAACTATTGCGTGGTAACCCAGGGGTTTATTGGTGCAGATGCCGCGGATCGCGTTACTACTCTGGGAAGAGGTGGCTCAGATTTAAGTGCGGCATTATTCGCCGAAGCGTTGCGGGCGCATACCTTACAAATTTGGACCGATGTAGATGGCATTTATACTTGCGATCCACGTCAGGTACCCACGGCTCGGCCAATTCCAGAAATTACCTTTGCGGAAGCAGCAGAAATGGCTACTTTCGGCGCGAAAATCTTACACCCAGCTACGTTATTACCAGCGCAACGCGCGAAAGTTCCAGTGTTTATCGGTTGTACGCGTGAGCCCGAGAAAGCGGGTACCTGGGTGCGCAACACCACGCAACAACGGCCGATGTGTAGAGCATTAAGTGTGCGGAAAGGGCAAGTATTGCTTACCGCCCGTAGTTTAAACATGTTGCATGCCCGCGGTTTTTTGGCCGAGCTATTTGCGATTTTAGCGCGCCACCGTATTTCGGTAGATTTAATTACCACATCGGAAGTTTCGGTTGCGTTAACACTTGATACCACAGGTTCCCAATCTGCTGGGAAAGCGCTGGTAAGCGAGGCGTTATTGGCCGAGTTGGCGCCACTTTGTGATGTAAAAGTGGAAGATGGTTTGGCGCTTATCGCATTGATAGGCCATCAGCTTTCTGAAACTCCAGAAGTTGCCGGCCGGGTATTTCAGGTGATAGCGCCGAAAAATATCCGCATGATTAGCCAAGGAGCAAGCCCCAATAATTTGTGCGTGTTGGTACAAGAAACCGATGCCGCGGAAATATTACAGGCATTGCACAGTAACTTTTTGGATTAGGGCGCGCGCCTAAACTTTAACCATCAATAGAGCTAGGGCCTTCTATAGGAAAGGGGGTACTTAGCGCATCGCTGTGTTCAGCGGGTATATCGTTGTGATCGCTAGGGAATACGGCAGCAATGATATCGTCATCTGCATGGCTCTCGCTGGCATCATTTTGGTTGCGTTGGCCATAGGTTACGTTCCAAGCGATCGCCGGTGCCGGAATATTATGCAAGTTGCTGCGGCTAGCAAGGCTTGGTGCTGATTTCTCTTGCTGGTTGTTGTTAGTTGTTTCGCTACTTCCCGCGTTTGGCTCAGGGCTGTTTGTATTGGGCTCAGGGCTGTTTGTACCTCGCTCAGGGCTGTTCTCATCAGCCGCTACCACAGTGCCATCAACGGTGTTGCTTGCTGAAGTGGTATCGGGTGCTGAACGGTGCGGCGGCATTTGCACATCGCGTAGATTTAAATTTAATAGAGTTAATTCACCCTCGTAGCGCGATTTCGTATCGCTACTAAACCCAAATTGAAATTGCGCTTCCCAACCAGTGCGGGGGGTAAGCCGCAAGCGGCCACCTGAACGGGCAACATCCAAAAACTGTACTTTATATTGCTTGCATACTGTTTCAGCGTGTTTACGCGCGCTCTCTTCTTGTAACCGCCATTGCCAAAACAGGTACACGCCGAGAATCAGTAGTAATAGGTATAACGCATCCATTAAACCGTCGGTCATTAACTACTCCTCGTTTGGGCTACCAAAGCCGCGATACCGCGTTGCAGTGCCGGCGAGAGCTGTTCCTTGCGGAACAACTGCAACATAAGCCCGCGAAGTTCGGGCAGCATTACCAGATCACGGAAAATTTGTATAAATACATGTTCGTTGATTGTAGCAAGTAAGCCAAGGTAGTGTTCTAAATTATCGTTGGCGGTAAGTGCAACCCAGTTTCGCGCACCGATGGTAAGCAGCAGATCTTGGATATCATTCACTACCGCAGCTTCGGGAGTATCGCCGCCGGTAGTATTAAGATCCCGTGCACAGGCGTTAAGCAGCTGCTGCACATCGTTTTGCAGGTTGGAATACCGGCTTGCATCCGCTAAACAACGTAACAGCATGATTTGCTGTTCTCGAGGTACTGTTCGCAACGTGCCAATTAAGTTCTGTGCAAGCGTAGCCGGCAGTTTCGCGTGTTCCAGAGCTTCCATTAGTGTTTGCTGCAAGGGTTTAGGCCACTGCAAAAGCTGTGTGTGAATGTGCTGTTGAATGCTCGTTTCCTGCAAATTACGCACCACAACATCATGAATGCCTTGCACGCCTAAATCTTGCCAGGTACTGGTGGCGGTTTCGCCACGTAAAAATGCCAGCGCACCAGAGTAATGAACCGAGGCTGGAAATTGCAAATCATGGCTTACCTGAGCATGAAATGCTGCTCTTCGTGGCTCATCCGGGGTGAAAATATATGGGTTTTGCTGTTGTCGTTTCTCTTGTTCGGCAGTTGGTGCTGCAGTTGGGTTCTCACCTAAGGCCTCAACAATAATACTGAGGAAATGTTGCCGAGCTGCATGCTGAAATAATCCGCGTTCATCGAGCGGTAGTTTTACAAACCAAATATAGGGATCATGAATTTGCTCTGATTCTGCTCGCTCTTTTTGGCGCAATACAATACCTAGCCATGCATGCTGTTGGCGTGGGTTTGGGAATGGCCGTTCGCCATTTTCAATGGCGTTAAATTCTTCTGCGGTGAAGGGTTTTACGATACGGCTTAGATCATAGATGCGGTATTCAGTTTTAGCTTCGTGATTTGCGCCGGCAACGGCAAGAAAATCAGTTAGGGTATCGATTGATTGCATGCTTTTCCGGTATAATTAGAGATTCAACTTACGAATAAATGTGTGCTCTTTAGCATCGATTAAGATAGCTCTAGCACAGCGTTAATATTAGGCGTTTATTATGGCGAACTCATCTGCAAACAAGCCCGTGGCTGCAAAATCTATTGCTCAGCAAACCTTAACTTTACTCGCGCAGCTAGAAGCTGATTTGCAAGCTGCTGAGTTATGGCAAAAGCAAATGCCCAAACCTGCCCAACTTATGAGTTCTCAGCCTTTTGCTACAGATACGTTAGATTTCCATCAATGGGTGCAGTTTATCATGATCCCAAGTTTACGACAGTGCGTGCAGCAACGAAAGCCATTACCAACCAAGATTGCGGTGAGCCCAATGGCACTTGAAGTATGGAAGGGCCAACTGAAAGCGCATCGGGAAATTATTCTTACCTTGAAAGCCATCGATGAATTATTGGATGGCCACCATGAGCGACACTAAGCCGTTGCCTGTAACCAGATCTGCGGCATTGCCTGTAGCATTACCTTTAGCAATGCAGAGTGAACGGCCATTTTTACCCATTGTGTATCAAGATGAACATATCGCTGTAATTGATAAACCGGCGGGTTTGCTCGTACATAGAACCATGCTTGCACGCGGCGAGAAATGGTTTGCGATGCAACTTTTACGTGATCAACTTGGCCAACATGTTTTTCCGGTACATCGCTTAGACCGGCCCACGTCTGGCTTAATGGTGTTTGCGTTAAGTGCAGAAGTTGCCACCACAATGGGCCAATTGTTCGCCGAACAGCAGGTGAACAAAGTGTATCATGCAGTGGTAAGGGGTTATTTGTTAGGGCAGGGGCGCATTGATTACCCATTAAAAGAGGAGCTTGATGCAATCGCCGATAAAATGGCCGATGCCAATAAAGCAGCCCAAAGTGCCATTACCGATTACAGCTGTATACAGCAAGTAGAGTTGCCGTATGCAGTAAGCAAACGCCACGCAACAAGCCGTTATTCGTTGGTGCGGTTGGCGCCAAAAACTGGCCGCAAACATCAATTACGTAGGCATATGGCCCACTTACGCCACCCAATTGTGGGCGATACCAATCATGGCGATGGTCGCCACAATAACTTTTTCCGCCAACACTTCAATATTCACCGGTTGTTGTTAGCCGCAACGGAATTAAGTTTTCCACATCCTGTTACGCAGCAGTTAGTACATTGTGGTATTCCGTTGCCAGAGGAATTTTCTGCAGCTTTTCAGCAAAAGAATACTTAACCTTGCGGTTTTTCGGCATGGAAACTTATTTCTAGTAGTTGCCCATGTGCCGTGCTTTGAGTGTTATCGCAATCGGTCATAATCGCGAGCGCCGAGAGTTCATCTAGATTGCGGCCATGAAATTCGATGAAATCTTCTTGTAAATTGCGCACTTCTACCCGCCACGTATGTGGTTCAACAACGCCGGATTGTAGCGCGATCATATGCGCCTGTTGGGCAAATGGATTTGGCCAATGATCGTTAATGTCGGCATCTTTTGCCCACACATAGTTCAGCGCTCGGGTTCGCCAACGCAATACTCTATGTTCATCTATTGCATAAATGCGTAATGCGAAATCATCGCCTGAACGGGTTTGTTCATCAGCACCCGAGGGAGTTTGTAAAACCCGCCACTGCCAACGTATCCAGGGCGTTTCTTGTAAGTTAACACCTTCTCTGAAAAACAACCCAGAGGCTTCACCTGGTTTGCATTGCGCATCTAGTAATTGCGTTTCACCTGTTGCGATTACTGTATAACTGCTGGGTTTGGTAAACACATGTTCCGGCCAGCGAAGAATGTTTTGCGGGCTAAAAACAATACCTGCGCTCAGGGTTGCAACTTGTAAAGCAGTAAAGGTAAACATAAACGTAATCCTTGATTGTACTTGCTCGGTGGCCATGATTTTGATAAGAGCAGGCTTGGTTAGCAATAGTTCCGCTCCAAAAATACTTGAATGGTTGATAAAAAAGGTGTTTCGGTAGATACCTCAATAAGTTATCGCGCTACACTATAAACACATCAAACTTACATTGAACTTCTACACGCTGCTATAGGCTTGGCATTGCGATGCCGCCTCAGGTGACTATGAGTTTACATCTAGATAGGAAACACTATGCTTAAAGACAGAAAAACACTAGAGAATACCCACTCAATGGGTATGCCAAAGTATCGAACAGCGCGCCGCAAATCAGCAACAGCGGCAATGCACAAAGGGTTCGTGTTAACGCCTATTGCAAGCTTGCTATGCGCTTTTGCGGTGCAAGCAAATACCGATAAGCCTAGTGATTCTGAAACAGCGGCAGCGCCAATTGAGCGCATACAAATCATAGGTGAAACACGGAATGAAGCGCTTTCCCCTCAAGGCGCGAAATTACGCGGTGTTTTTGGTTTGGATGAAGGCATTCTCGATATTGGTCGTTCGATTACGCCACTGAGTGAAACCTTATTACTGGATAGCCAGATTACGGATTTGAATAGCCTGAGCCGATTGGTACCGAATACTCACGGTGCAGTTGGCTTCGCTTCGGCCTCTTTACCAACCATTCGCGGTCAGCTTGGTGAGGTGTTTAGTAATGGCCTGCGGCGGCAAGGTGGCAACAATGGCTTTGGTATCCCAATGTCGTTTAACAGTGTAGAGCAGTTAGATGTTGTAAAAGGTATGCCGCCAGTAATGCTAGGAACCACACAGCGTGTGGGTGGTTTTGTAAATATACAGAGTAAACGGCCGAGTTTAACTGAGAATTTTAGCCGTATTGATCTTTCGGCCAGCCGTTGGGATCGCTACGGAATGCAAGCCGATGTTGCTCGCGTGGTACGCGAAGATGAGCTAGCGGTGCGCCTGAGTGTTGAATTACGCGATGAAAACAGTTTTTATGATTATACAAACTTTAACAGTGAGAATGTTTTTTTGGCGGCGCGCCTGCGGCTATCGGATCAAGCCGAGTGGAATGTAAGCTGGGAGTACTTCGATGCGGATTTTACCGATAATGCTGGCTTAAATCGGCCTACTCAAGCACTTATTGATGATGGGTTGTATATTACCGGCCAAGGGCAGCAGCCGAATGGCTCGTTTGTGCCAGGTGCTGGAGCTGTTGTTTCACCAACGGGTATTGTGAAAATACCGCGCTCGCAAGTACTTACAGACCCCGACAATATTAGTACTGGCTCAACACATATTCTGCATTCTACGCTTAATTATGAGGTTAGCGATGCGCTTACTTTAGTAAATCGTAGTTATGCTGAATACTTGCAGCGCGAGAACATTGCCCAAAATAGCTTTGTGGAAATTATCGATGCGGCCAAAACAGCAGAAAACCGCATAGAGCTGCACTTTCGGCAAAGTGAACGGGCAACACTGATATCTGGCGCGAGCGTGCGTTACAACTCAGTGTTGGGATACAGCCAATTTACCACCGAAGCCGATAATCCGATTGATTTAACGGGCTCAATTGAAAACCGGCGTATTCCGCTTACCCCAGAGCAGCAAGCGCGGTTTGTGCAATTACGCCCAGGATTATACGTATCTCCTGGCGCTAATTACGATATCAATAATGATGGTAATCTTGATTTCAACACGTCTGATACTACTGATTCGCAAACATGGCAGTATGGTTTATTTGCGCAATATCAGTTGCAAGCTACGGATCGATTGCGGTTAACCACAGGTGTGCGTGGCGATTGGTATGATGTTTCTGCGCGCGATCCATTGCCGCCTGAAGGGGTGATTGCAGCACAAGATAGCTACAATACCTTTCTTTCTGCGGGTGAAATTACGGCGTTGTATCAGGTAACCAATACTATGAATGCCTATGCAACCGCAGCCTATGCCGAATCTACTGCAAATAGTATGGGCGGCGGAACAGTATTGGGCGCAAATAATGAAATTGATGCGCTAAATTTCGCTACCGAAAACGAGCTGTATGAAGTGGGCCTGAAATGGAACAGCATTGATAGCCAGTGGTATGCGGATGTTGCTGCTTTTCAGCAAACGCGCAGTTTACGTAATCGTGATGGCTCAAATTCAGGAATAAAAACCCGTGGCATGGAAGGGCAGTTGTATTTTATGGCTGATAGCTGGCTTTGGAATATCGGGGCAGCTTATCTTGATGCGCGATTTGATAATTCAACCGCGAGCCAAGGTACTCGGCAAGTGGCTGATGTATTCGATAACTCTCGCCCAGATTTGATTGAGGGTACCGGTGTAGGTTCCCCAAACTTTACTGCATTCCCAAATTCTACTGCCCGCATTCAGGGCTTGCCGCGGCTTTCGCTATCTAGCTCGTTGCGGTATGAGTTTAATAAACAATTACGAGTTGGTGTTGATGGTTGGTATACCCAAGCCTATCCATTGGATTATTTGGCAACAGTTTATATTCGTGACCAGTATGAATTAAATGCTATGGCCAGTTATCAGCTGAATGAAAATACTCAGCTGCGGTTAGATATTATGAACCTAACCGATGAAAAGAACTGGAGCCCGGTATTTGAAGGGGGTTATTTTGGTGCGGATTTAGTGATGCCAAACCTACCGCGGCACATGAAAGTAACGCTCAGTTTGCGGTTTTAAAAATAGGCAGCAGTACGCCGAAGTTTCGAACGATAATGGCTCTGTGCTATGCCACTGGCGATTAGGTTAGTGTAAAAAACAGATTAAGGGGATCGCATGCAATTTTCGAAAATTATATTAATTCTTGTTGTGGCCAGTTTATTAGTACTGGCTTACGTATTTGATGTGCAAAGTTACTTAAATCTGGAAACACTGCGAGCAAATTATGCTGATTTAGTGGCATGGAAGGATGCCAATTTGATCGTTGCGATAACAGCCGCGATGGTAGTTTACATTTTGGTTACAGCCCTATCTATTCCAGGCGCAGCGGTTATGACCTTGGCTGTTGGGGCGATTTTCGGTTTTTGGCATGGCATTATTATTGCTTCATTTGCATCTACCATTGGCGCTACTTTAGCGTTTTTGGCTGCTAGATTTTTGCTGCGGGATTGGGTGCAAGGGAAGTTTAGCAAGCGCTTTGCGCAAATCGATGAACGCTTTACCAAAGATGGTGCTTTTTATCTTCTTTCATTGCGCTTAGTACCGTTATTTCCGTTTTTTATGATCAACTTATTGATGGGGCTAACGCGGATTCGTACCTTCACTTACTTTTGGGTGAGCCAGCTGGGGATGTTGGCTGGTACCGCGGTGTACGTGAATGCAGGTACTCAGCTGGCCTCAATTGAAAGCCTTGGTGATGTATTTTCACTCCAATTAGTATTGTCGTTTACCTTATTGGGTATCTTCCCCCTCATTGCGAAACTGATGGTAAGCTTATTGCAGCGTAGAAAGCGGCTGAAGAACTGGCAGAAACCAAAAGTTTTTGATCGTAACTTAATCGTGATTGGTGGTGGTTCTGCTGGCCTAGTTTCGGCTTATATTGCGGCAACTGTGAAAGCGAAAGTAACCCTAGTTGAACAACATAAAATGGGCGGTGATTGTTTGAACACCGGCTGTGTACCATCGAAAACTTTGATCAATATCGCCCGCAAGCATGCGGCTTTAAACAAAGCCAATGGCACTTCTGAACCGATTCAACTGAGTAGTGCGATGGCGAAAGTAGAGCAGGTGATTAAAGATATCGAGCCGCATGATTCAGTGGAACGCTATACGAACCTGGGCGTTGAGGTATTGCAAGGGCGCGCTACCATTACCTCGCCATGGCAGGTAGAGATTACTACCAGTGCTGGAACACAAACACTTACTACGCGTGCCATTATTGTAGCTACGGGTGCGCGGCCGTTTGTGCCGCCTATTCCTGGCCTTAGTGATATTCCTTATCGCACTAGTGATAGTGTGTGGGAACTGGAACAATTACCACCACGATTATTAGTGTTGGGTGGCGGCCCTATCGGTTGCGAGCTAGCGTTGGCGTTTGCTAATCTGGGTAGTAAGGTTACCGTGTTGGAGGCAGAACAACGTTTGTTAAGTAAAGAGGATGAAGATGCTGCAGCACTGGTTACGGCTTCTATGGAACAGCAAGGCGTGCATGTTGTAACGGGCAAAAAAGCGGTTCGTTTTGCTCAGGAAGGCAGTGAAAGTTTGGTGTATGTTGAGGGTGAAGAGCAACCGTTACGCACAGATTCTGTGTTGGTAGCTGTTGGTAGAGCTGCGAATTTAAGTGGTTTTGGCTTGGCAGAGTTGGGAGTGGCAACCGAACGCACCTTGCCGGTGAATGCGGTAATGCAAACGGAGATCCCTTCAATCTATGCTGCGGGTGATGTAGCTGGGCCCTACCAGTTTACCCACGTGGCATCGCATCAAGCGTGGTACGCAAGTGTGAATGCATTGTTCGCACCGTTGAAGAGCTTTGCCGCTGATTATCGGGTAATACCGCGTGCTACGTTTACGGATCCTGAAGTTGCGGCGGTAGGTTTGAATGAACTTGAAGCAAAAGCGCAGCATATCGATTATGAGGTAACTCGTTATGATATGAGTGATTTAGATCGCGCTATCGCGGATGATGTGGCGTACGGCTTTGTGAAAGTTCTTACTAAGCCCGGTAAAGACGAGATTCTCGGTGTAACCATCGTTGGCGCGCGTGCTTCTGAGCAAATCAGCGAATTCGTGCTCGCGATGAAGTATAAATTGGGTTTGAATAAGGTTTTGGGCACTATTCATATCTACCCAACCATGAGTGAGGCCAATAAGTACGTGGCCGGTGAATGGAAAAGAGCGCACAAACCAGAACGTGTTTTAGCATGGTTAGAGAAGTTTCATGCGTGGCGAAGAGGCTAGGATGCGAGTGTTTCAGTATGGTTTAGTGTTGGTAATGTTGTGCACTTCCTTTACTACTGCCGCAGTTAATGCTGTGGCAGAGCAGGATGCGGTAGCGAAAAACTGGCAGGAAATTACCGCTGAGGCGCGCGGACAAACTGTATACTTCCATGGCTGGGGTGGTTCGGCAGAAGCAAACCGATACATGCGCTGGGCGGCTGCAGAGCTATTGGAAGAGTATGGGGTGCGTTTACGCCATGTGCGTGTTGCTGATATTAGTGAATCGGTGAGTTTGTTGTTGAACGAGCAAGCAAGCCAAGGTGATGATTACCGAAGTGCCGTTGATTTGATTTGGATTAATGGCAAGAATTTCCATGCGTTAAAAGAAGCCGGTTTATTAACAGCAGATTTATCAACGCAAATTCCGAATAGTGCATTACTCAACCCGGAACATGTATATGAGTTCGATTTTGGGGTTGCTACTGAAGATTTAGAATTACCCTGGGGAGTTGCACAGTTTTACCTGATGCTATCAGAGCGTGCCCAAACAGCATTGCTTGGTGCTACCGAGGCTGATACTCAAGGCGGCACGCAGGTTCATGAGATGCAGGCTCGGGTATCGGCTGAACAGCTGCTGGCGTTTGCAAAAACCAACACCGGCCGGGTGAGTTATCCAAAGCCACCAGAGTTTCATGGCACCACGTTTCTTAAGCAGTTGTTACTTGCGCTTAACAGCCCTGAGCTCAAAGAAAACAGCCCTGAGCTCAGAGAAAACAGCCCTGAGCAAAACAACGTTAGGGTAGAGGCATTGTACGAGGAATATAATGCTGAGCGCCATGCACCCATATTAGCCGCACTGTTTAATTACCTTGATCAACTCCACCCCCATCTGTGGCGTGAAGGGCGCGCATTCCCCAACAGTGCAGCAGAGCAAATGCGGATGTTTGCTGATGGCCAATTGGATATCGCGGTTAGCTTTAATCCTGGAGCGTTAGCTAGTGGCGTTCAACGGGGTACTATACCAGCAGTTACCATGCCAGCAAATTTGGGAGCAGAGGCGATTACTAATAGCCACTACCTTGCTATCCCTAAGCACAGTGAACAGCGTGCGGGCGCATTAGTAACACTGAATTTTCTACTTTCAGAAACTGCGCAACGGCACAAAGCAAACCCAGATATATGGGGCGATCCTGCTGCTATTGTGTTGCCTTATTCACAGGTAGAGAGTACACAGGTAGAGAGTACACAGGTAGAGAGTTCAGAGGTAGGGAATTCACCGGCAGGGTTGTTGTTTCCTGCTGCGCAAGAACCACATGTGAGTTGGAATGCTGCATTGGAACAGGCGTGGCGTGAGCGCTATGAATAAATCGCGATGAGTAAACTGCCATGAGTAAAACCCTTGAGTGGCCGAAAATATCTATAACACTGCTGGCGTTGCCGGCAGTGTTGCTGATCGGGCTGCCGTTAGTGGCTGCGTTGTGGTTAATTATTACGATACTCTCTCAGCATGGCAGCCAAGATTGGCTCTTATTTCTGAGCACAGGTTCGGTACTTACCGGTTTAGTTTACAGTATTGCTTTGGCGATCGTTCCTACCTTGCTGGCGCTATATAGCGCGGTTTGGTTGCTTGCCAGAATGGCCAAACCACCTGCATGGATTGCCGCGTTGTTAGCCATTCCCCATGTTGCTTTTGCAATAGGATTAAGCCTGTTATTGCTGCCTGGCGGTTGGATTAGCCGAGTATGGTTAGGTTTAGATTTGCAGCTACAAATACCTTTATTAACCCCATTTTTGAGCGCTATTTTCACTGATAAGAGCCTACCATTTTTATTCGTTACCTTGTGGCTAAAAGAGCTGCCGTTTTTATTGTTAATGGCGCTGATCGTAATGCAACAGTTGCCGGTGCGAGAGTGGCAACAGATAGGTGCCAGTTTTGGTTATCGAGCACCACAAACATTTTGGCGGATTATCGTTCCCCAGCTTGTGCGTAGGCTACGCTTGCCGATTATGGTGGTGGCAATTTACGGCCTAGCGGTGGTGGATGTAGCCTTAGTGGCGGGGCCAAATTTACCAAGCCCATTGGCCGTGCAGGTATTGCAATGGTATCAACAGCCCGGAAATGAGTTATTTGCCGCTCTCGGCAGTGTAGTATTGGTTGCTGCTAGTGCGCTGGTGTTGCTGCTATTGCGCGGGCACGAATGGCTGCATGGCCAATGCGCATTACTCGCAGTTACTCGCGGCAGGAAAATTAGTGGCCAAGCAGCCTTACCAAGCTTTATGCAGGGGCCGGGCATAGCGCGTTTGCGTAAGTTCGTGGCGCAATTGCCGTTTACAGCGTTTTTAGTGGTGCAGATTGCTACCGCAATTGCGTTACTGGTATGGTCGTTCACCGCAGCTTGGCCAAATACGGCATTGCTTCCTACTAGTTACAGTGTTGCGAACTGGCAATGGGAATGGCAGCCTTTACAAGAAGTGTTATGGAATTCATTGTGGATTGGCGTGGTGGTAGCATCTTTAGCTACGGCGTTGGTGCTGTTAATGCTGGAGTGGGAGTATCAACGCGGCAAGCGAATTGCAGATGCTTATATGTTGTTACCTCTGTTGGTGCCGCAATTACCTTTGTTAATGGCTTGGCATATGCATGTAGCACCTTTTACGCTAGCAGCGCCTGCTTTCTGGCTGGTGTGGGCGCATACTGTGTTTGCGGCTGCATATATTTGGCTTACCTTGGCTGCAAGTTATCGTAACTTTCCTCATATGTGGCTTACGCAAGCGGCTACGTTTGGCTATTCAGCGCCACAACGTTGGTTTAAGGTGCGTTTGCGCATGTTAGCTGCTCCGATTGTGTTGGCCTGGTCGGTAGGTTTTTCGGTGAGTATTTTACAGTATCTGCCCACGTTAATTTTTGGCGCAGGGCGCATTCTTACCGTAACTACTGAAGCTACAGCCTACGGCAGCGGTTTTGAACGTTCGCTAGCAGCGATCTATGGCCTAGCACAGATAGCTTGGCCGTTAATAATGTTTGCGGTGGCGGCAATATTAGCGAATAAATATCGCGTTCACACGATACGAGGTGCATAAGTGCTGCAGTTAAACAATGTTGTGATAACCTTAAAAGGTGCGGAGCAGCCAATGCTTGAGGTGCCGCAGTTAAGCATTGCGGACGGAGAAATTGTGGTGTTGATGGGGGCAAGTGGCAGTGGCAAAAGCACTTTGTTAAACTGGCTAATTGGCGCGCCATTAGCAGATTTTCAGTGTACTGGTGAGATACTTTTACACGGCGTACCTATTCAGCAACTGCCTATGGAGCAGCGCCGCATTGGCATTCGCTTACAACAGCCGTGGTTATTTCCCCATTTAACCGTGCTCGAGAACTTACTGTTTGCCTTGCCGCGCAATTTTGGCAGCCGGCATCAGCGAGTACAACATGCAGAACAACTGTTAGCAGCGTTTAATTTGTTGGCGGTAAAAAAACAATTACCCGATACGCTCAGTGGTGGCCAAGCGGCTCGTGTATCATTGGCACGTGCGCTGATTAATAATCCTCGAGCGATGTTATTAGATGAGCCTTTCTCTGCTTTAGATAGCGTTACACGAGAACAAATTAAGGCATTTACCTTTAATCACTTAATGCAGGCGCAACTACCTTGCTTATTGGTAACGCATGATAGCGGTGATTGCCCAGCAGGAGCGCGTATTATTCATGTTTGATCATCGAGTATTACCACTACTAAAGCGCATTACCTTGCCGCTGGCGCAACAGCTAGTGAAAATGCAGGTGCGTGCGGATCATGTTACCTTGGCAGGCTTTGTTGTGGGTGTACTGGCGTGCGTAGCGGTGGTGTTCAGCCAATTTTGGTTGGCCTTGGCGCTGTTGTTGCTAAATCGCCTTGCCGACGGCATTGATGGCGAGTTAGCGCGCTTGCAGGAGCCCACAGATAGTGGCGCGTACTTGGATATCGTGCTCGATTTCCTGTTTTATAATGGCTTTGTGGTAGCGTTTATTTTATTGCAACCTGAGGCGAATGCTATTGCCGGTGCGGTGCTCATGCTCAGCTTTGTGGGTACCGGGATAAGTTTTTTGGCGTTCGCAACCCTAGCAGCTAAGCGTGGTATCAGTAATCCGCGTTATCCTAGTAAATCTATGTATTATCTCGGTGGCCTAACGGAAGGCACCGAAACCATTATCGTGTTCGCATTATTCTGTTTGCTACCTCATTACTTTGCTATATTGGCGTACTGCTTTGCTGCGCTTTGTTTTATTACAACAGCGATGCGAATTGTGGGCGGTTATCAAACTCTGCGAGCCGATTAGTTTCAGCCTAACGCAGTTAGTTTATGGCCATAAAAAAAGCGGCTCACCGAAAGTGAACCGCTGATTGTAAAGCAACTATATTACTCAGCAGAGCGAAGTAGTTCGTTAATGCCCACTTTAGCGCGAGTTTTCGCATCTACCTTTTTCACAATGATTGCGGCATACAACGAATGCGTACCATCTTGCGCAGGCAGTGAACCTGATACCACCACAGAGCCTGCAGGAATTCGGCCGTAGCTCACTTCGCCGGTTTCCCGATCATAGATGCGGGTGCTTTGGCTGATATA
Organism: Aliidiomarina sp.; assembly: GCF_047920995.1. NCBI lineage: Bacteria > Pseudomonadati > Pseudomonadota > Gammaproteobacteria > Alteromonadales > Idiomarinaceae > Aliidiomarina > Aliidiomarina sp. The sequence goes on along the minus strand of NZ_JBLRWZ010000008.1, from coordinate 13,242 downwards.
CACCCCCATGGAAATTACCGAACCTTCTTCAACGATAACCCCTTCAACAACTTCAGAGCGAGCGCCGATAAAACAGTTATCTTCGATAATCGTAGGGTTCGCTTGCAATGGCTCTAGTACGCCGCCAATGCCAACACCACCAGAAAGATGTACGTTTTTACCAATTTGCGCGCAAGACCCCACCGTAGCCCATGTATCTACCATGGTGCCGCTATCTACGTACGCACCAATATTCACATACGAAGGCATTACCACTACATTCTTACCGATGTAGGCACCGCGCCGCACCATTGCCGGTGGCACGATACGCACGCCATCAGCAGCAAATTGGGCAGCGCTGTAATCTGCGTACTTGCTTGGTACTTTATCGAAGAATTGAGTTTCGCCGCCTTGCATTAATACGTTGTCATTTAAACGAAATGACAACAGCACTGCCTTCTTCACCCATTCATTTACAACCCACTCACCACTTGTTTTCTCTGCAACACGCAAGCTACCGTTATCGAGGCCGGCTAACACTTGGTTTACTGCATCGCGCACATCGGCAGGGGCAGATGATGGGCTGAAATTAGCGCGATTTTCAAAAGCTTGTTCAATGATGGTTTGCAAATTACTCATGCGGATACCTTTACATTCAATTTATTCATCGGATAGGGCGCTAATGATAGCGTTTTTTAGGGCTTCGCGCTCGCTTTCTGTCAGCGCTTCTTGGTTGTTCGACGCAACAATAAACAAATCTTCCGCCTGCTCACCAACAGTGGTGATTTTTGCCGCCATTAGGTTGATGTCGAGCTCCTGAAACACCGCGGCGAGCCTAGCAATTAGCCCAGGCCGATCGAGGGTGATGAGTTCAAACGTAGTGCGGCGTGCGTTCTTTAAGTTTACAAACTTCACCCGCGTACGAACTTTAAAGTTTCGTAAACGCCGCGATATGGCACGCTGGCTAGTTGGCACTGGGCGCCGTTTACGTAACACATCATGGAGATGCTGATGCACTTCTTCAATGCGCTGGGCATCGGCAAGGGGATGGCCATCACGTTGCAAAACAATAAAGGTATCCATTACATAGCCATCGCGGGTATTCAAAATTTGCGCATCATGAATGCTGAGTTGCTCGCTATCAAGTAGCGCTGCAACCTTGGCAAATAAATGGCTCTCTTCGTGGTGATAAATAAATAGTTCAGTGGTGCCATTATTGTTTTCGTCACCAATTAGCACTAAGGGTAATTGGTGTTCTTGCACATGCATAATGTGTTGTGAGTGCCAAGCGATTTGCTCAGGTGTGTGGCGGAAAAAGTAATCTGCGGTAAAACGGCCCCACAACTGATTAATATGATCTACTTCAAAGCCTGCACTTAATAGATAGCCCATAGCCAGCTGGCGATTGTTCTGCACACGCTCGCGTACATCAAAGGTTTTCTTATCTTTCTGCAGTAGCGATTCGTAGGTTGCCCGATATAATTCTTCGAGCAAAGTAGCTTTCCAGTTGTTCCACAGGTTGGAATTTGTGGCACGGATATCCGCAACGGTAAGGCAATACAAATGATTTAAGCGTTCAATGGTGCGGCATTCGTTAGCAAATTTGGCAATTACTTCAGGATCATAAATATCCCGCTTTTGCGCGGTAACCGACATTAATAAATGCTTCTCAACCAGCCAAGCGATTAGCTCACCGGCCGCTTCGGGTAATTCGTGTAAGGTGGCAAAGGCGTGGGCATCTTGTGCTCCTAGTTCGGAGTGATCGCCACCACGGCCTTTGGCGATATCATGGAAAATTCCGGCTAGGAATAGCCATTGCGGCGCTGGCAACTCTTGCATGATTTCGCTGGCCAGCGGAAAGCTTTCACTATCTTCTGGATCAGTGAGTTTGTACAAGTTGTTAATGAGCCGATAGGTGTGCTCATCTACCGTATAAGTATGAAATAAATCAAACTGCATTTGCCCAACAATGTGATCCCAAGCGGGCAAATAGCGCGCCATAATGCCGAAACGATGCATAAGCTCGAAGGCTAGCCCAAACCCACGTGGATGCTCGATGATTTGTAAAAAAATAGCTCTGCATTCTGAGTATTCGCAAAGAGGTTTCGTAAGGTTTCTGCGCGCATTGCGCAGCAGCCGTATGGTATGTGAGCGTACGCCAGTGATTTGCGGGTGATTGGCAATTACGAGGAAAAATTTCATTATCGCGGCAGGCTTTGTAAACGCCTGATCAGTGCGCGCCATGATTTGCTGGTTGAGTAGGGCAAATTCTTCATTCAGAGGCGTGGGTTCGGTTAATTCCATTGGCCCAAGAATGGCTTGTTCAAAAAACTGCAATAGCATGCGATTGAGTTCGTGCACGCGCAAAACCACTTTAAAGTAATCTTTCATCATGCGCTCAACCGCAGCTTTGCTAGCTTTTTGCTGATGTGTATCAGCTGCCGCTAAATAACCCAGTAACCGGGCTACATCGGGTTGGTAATCGAATAGTAAACGATCTTCAGCTTTGCCTGCGGTGAGATGTAAGGCAAAGCGAATACGCCATAAAAAATGGCTGCATTCTTTTAATTCAATAAATTCTTCTGCGGTAATGTAGTTAAATTCAACTAGGCTTTCATCACTGTGCGTATTGAAATGCTGTTTGGCTATCCAGCTAATGGTTTGAATATCGCGCAAGCCACCGGGAGATGATTTGATATTGGGCTCTAGATTATAGGCTGTACCATGGTATTGCTGATGGCGCGCTACTTGCTCTTGTTTTTTTGCTTGGTAAAAATCGCGGCTACTCCAAGGAAAATCATAATGCAGTTGCTGTTCTAACTGTTGCCGCAAGGTTTCGCTACCGGTTAATAAGCGATGCTCAATTAAACTTGTGGCGACACTGATATCTGCAGCCGCTTGTTGCATGCACTCGGCTACAGTGCGCACGGCATGGCCAACTTGCAAGCGCAAATCCCAGAGTAAGGTAATGAACTGGCTAATTCGTTCTTGTTGGCGATTAGGAAGGGGGCCTGGTACTAAAAACAGCAGATCGATATCAGATTCAGGGTGCAATGCCCCGCGGCCATAGCCACCTACCGCGAGCAAGGCGCAGCTTTCATCTGGAAATTGCAGCCGTTGCCATAATGTAGCGAGGAGTTCATCAAAGAACAGGGCGCGATCAGCAACCAATGTTTCAATATCAGCGCTAAGAAATTGCTCGCCAGACCATTCGTTGTAAGCGCGAACTTGTTCGCGCCATTCACTTACAAGCGCTACATCGTTGGGCCATGTGGCAACAAAAGAAGAGCGCTTATCCATTAGTGAGAAATAACGCGCGGGATATCTTCATCGCTACGCAAGGTGAGGATTTCTACACCGTTATCCGTAACTAACAAGGTGTGTTCCCATTGCGCGCTTAAGCTACGATCTTTGGTAAGTACGGTCCAGCCATCACTAAGAATTTTGGTGTTGCGTTTACCAGCATTAATCATTGGCTCGATCGTAAGGCACATGCCAGCTTGTAGGGTTTCACCCGTACCCGCGCGGCCGTAATGCAATACCTGTGGTTCTTCGTGGAATTCATTACCGATGCCATGGCCGCAAAACTCGCGCACAATTGAATAGCCGAAGCTTTCTCCGTACTTTTGAATTTCTGCGCCGATATCGCCTAAACGCACCCCGGGCTTCACTAACTTGATAGCGCGATACAGCGATTCTTGGGTAACTTTGATTAAGCGATTCGCTAGAATAGAACCTTCACCTACCACAAACATCTTGCTGGTATCACCGTGATAGCCGTTTTTTATAACAGTGACATCGATATTAATAATATCGCCGTCTTTTAATGGTTTATCATTTGGGATGCCGTGGCATACGCAATGATTTACCGAGGTGCAGATAGATTTCGGAAAACCATGGTAATTAAGCGGTGCAGGAATAGCATCATGGGCAATAATATAATCATGGCAGATGGTGTTAAGCTCATCTGTGGTGATGCCTGCCTTTACATGTGGGGTAATCATTTCTAACACGCTTGCAGCCAGCTTCCCAGCTACGCGCATTTTTTCAATTTCTTCTGCAGTTTTAATTTTAATTGCCATAGTAATACTGAACCTTATGCGTTTTGCTACTTGCGCAGCTACTGCAAACGAATACCTGCAAGCGTAAACGCCGCAGTATATTCGCTTTATTAATCATAATTGGTTGCAATTCTAGCAGAAAATAATCGATTAAAGAATGCATTCAATACGAGTGATTTTGGTTGTTCCAATAGGCCTTTTGTGGTATAAAATGCGCCGCTCACCTATTGAGTGAGTAAAACCCTAAATAACACACACATATCGACACATGGTGCGGGGTGCTTGGAATACTGTTTTTATCCTCCTATTGGATCTTTTCCTAGGGGATAAGGAATCCGGGTCGCGGCATGGGATATGTGGAGGCATAACCCCTTACAAAGGAAAATTATCATGGCAAACGTGTCAATGCGTGACATGCTCAAAGCTGGTGTACATTTTGGTCACCAAACCCGTTACTGGAACCCTAAAATGAAGCCTTTCATTTTCGGCGCACGTAACAAGATTCACATCATTAACCTTGAAACTACGGTTCCAATGTTCAATAAAGCACTTGATTTCCTTCAGCACACTGCGTCTAACGGCGGTAAAGTGTTGTTTGTTGGTACCAAGCGTGCTGCTTCTGAGCAAGTGAAAAACGCTGCTATTGCTTCAAACCAATTCTATGTAAATCACCGTTGGTTAGGTGGCATGCTTACGAATTGGAAAACTGTGCGTCAATCAATCAAACGTTTGAAAGATTTAGAAGTGCAGAGCCAAGACGGTACTTTCGAAAAGCTAACCAAGAAAGAAGCGTTGATGAACACACGCGAAATGGCGAAGCTTGAAAAGAGCCTTGGCGGTATCAAAAACATGGGCGGCTTGCCTGATGCAATCTTCGTGATCGATGCTGACCATGAACATATCGCAATCAAAGAAGCGAATAACTTAGGTATCCCAGTTGTTGCAGTGGTAGATACAAACTCTTCACCAGATGGTGTTGATTATGTGATCCCTGGTAACGACGATGCGATGCGCGCAATTCAGTGCTACTTGGGTGCTGCGGCAACCTCTATTAATGAAGGTCGTCAAAAGAACGGTGCAGAAGTAACTCCAGCTGACGATTTCGTTGAAGCTGTAGAAGCTGACAATAGCGCTGAGTAAGAAAGTTAAAAACGGCCTGAATTAAGGCCGTTTTTGAATAATTTCGCAAAGCTCAGTACCTAAAGCATGTACATGCTTCGTTACTGGGCCCGGCATGAATCCTGAACACAGAGGATAGTATCATGGCAATTACAGCCGCAATGGTAAAAGAACTGCGTGAGCGTACTGGCGCAGGTATGATGGATTGTAAAAAAGCACTCGAAGAAGCGAATGGCGATATCGAGCTAGCAATTGAGAACATGCGTAAGAGCGGCCAAGCTAAAGCTGCTAAAAAAGCAGGCCGTATTGCTGCTGAAGGCGTGATCTTGGCTAAAACCGAAGGCAATGTAGGTACTTTGGTTGAATTGAACTGTGAAACCGATTTCGTAGCACGCGATGTAAGCTTCCTAGCAATGGGTGAGCAAATCGTAAATGCTGCTTTTGCCAACAAAGAATCAGACGTTGAAAATCTGAAAAATACTCAGATCGAAGGCGGCACGGTTGAAGAAGTGCGTAGCACTTTAGTGGCGAAAATTGGCGAGAACATGAATGTGCGTCGCGTATTTACTGCTGAAGGCGGTGATACTGCAGCTGCATACGTACACGGCGGCCGTATCGGCGTGTTAGTATTGCTAACTGGCGGTAGCGAAGAGCTTGGCAAAGATATCGCCATGCACGTTGCTGCAAGCACTCCACAGTTTGTGAAGCCTGAAGATGTAGCTGCAGACGTAATCGCGAAAGAGCGTGAAATTCAAATCGACATCGCGATGCAATCTGGTAAGCCAAAAGAAATCGCTGAGAAGATGGTTGAAGGCCGGATGAAGAAATTCACTGGCGAAATCAGCTTAACTGGTCAGCCTTTCGTTAAAGATCCTTCAAAAACTGTTGGCGAGCTTCTGCAAGAAGCTGGTGCAGACGTAATCACCTTCGTACGTTTCGAAGTGGGTGAAGGCATCGAGAAGAAATCTGATGATTTCGCAGCTGAAGTACAAGCACAGGTTGCTGCGGCGAAAAAAGGTTAATAGCCGTGGCTAACAAGCCTATGTATTGCAGTACCTAATCCTAACCGCGCTTTGCTGATGCAGCAGGCGCGGTTTTTTTTAACCTGAAAACGGAAGCCAGAGCTATGAGTACAAATCCGAAACCTAGTTACCGACGCATTTTACTTAAACTCAGTGGTGAAGCACTGATGGGCGATGAACAGTTTGGTATTGATCCCAAGGTTCTCGATCGGATGGCCCAAGAAATTAAGGAAATTCTGGAGCTCGGTGTTCAGGTAGGAATAGTGATTGGTGGTGGTAACTTGTTTCGTGGTGAAGGCTTAGCGAAGGCAGGCATGAACCGAGTAGTTGGCGACCATATGGGGATGCTAGCAACGGTAATGAATGGCTTGGCAATGCGAGATGCGTTGCACCGTACCTATATAAACGCGCGCTTAATGTCGGCAATAGAGCTAGCTGGCGTATGTGATAGTTATAACTGGGCAGAGGCAATTAGCTTGCTCAAATCGGGCCGAGTAGTTATCTTTTCTGCCGGTACTGGGAATCCGTTTTTTACTACCGATTCAGCGGCCTGTTTGCGCGGTATTGAGATCGAAGCTGATGTTGTATTAAAAGCAACGAAGGTAGATGGCGTATATTCTGATGATCCGGTGAAGAATCCCGAAGCTACCAAGTATGCCTTGCTTGATTATAGTGATGTGTTAAAGAAAGAGTTAAAAGTTATGGACTTAGCAGCATTTACGTTGGCTAGAGATCACAGCTTACCAATCCGGGTGTTTAATATGAATAAGCCGGGTGCATTGAAAGCAGTGATAATGGGTGGCGATGAAGGTACACTAATCACCCATGTAGCAGATTCAGATAAATAAACAGTAAGAGGATCTTACAGTGATTAACGAAATTATTGCCGATGCGAAAGATCGCATGAATAAAAGCGTAGAAGCATTGAGCTCGCAGATGTCTAAAATCCGCACAGGGCGTGCTCACCCGAGCCTTCTTGATAGCGTTATGGTACCTTATTATGGAACGGATACTCCGCTCAAACAGTTAGCGAATATCACAATTGAAGATTCTCGCACATTAGCGGTTACCGTGTTTGATAAAAGCTCTTCTGGTGCAGTAGAAAAAGCGATTCTAACTTCAGATTTGGGATTAAACCCAGCTGGAGCGGGTAATGTGATTCGTGTTCCGTTGCCTGCACTTACCGAAGAACGCCGCCGTGATTTGGTGAAAATTGTTCGCCATGAAGCAGAGCAAGGCCGTGTTGCCGTGCGCAATGTACGCCGCGATGCGAACAGCGATATTAAAGAGTTGCTGAAAGAAAAAGAAATAACCGAAGATGACGATCGCAAAGCGCAAGACAATATTCAGAAGCTTACGGATGAGTTTGTGAAGAAGATTGACGAAGTTCTTGCCGCAAAAGAAGCGGAATTGATGGAAGTTTAAGCACTCATCGTCAACTTCGTTGGCGGATAACGCCGTGTCGGATATACTGACGCGGCGTTTATTTTTTTGGATGTAGCATGACAGGGAAAACCCACTTAAAAGCTGATATTTTGTTACCGCGCCATGTAGCTATTATCATGGACGGCAACGGGCGTTGGGCAACTGCGCAAGGAAAGCGGCGCACCTCTGGGCATCGTGCCGGTGCTGAAGCAGTGCGTAAAGCGATTACTTTTGCTCGCCGCAATGGCATTGAAGCACTTACACTGTTTGCGTTTAGCAGCGAAAATTGGGGCCGGCCAGCACGTGAAGTAAATGTGTTGATGGAGCTCTTTATGACGGTGCTAAAGCGTGAAGTGGGTGAATTGGCGGAGAATAACATTCGTTTACGGCTGATTGGTGATGTAACGGGTTTTAGTAACCGCTTACAAAAGCAAATCCGTATCGCCGAAGAAAAAACAGCGCACTGTAATGCTTTGGTGTTGAACATCGCGGCGAATTACGGTGGCCGATGGGATATCGCGCAAGCAGCGCAAACGCTAGCCCAACGTGCTGTGGAGGGAGAGATTTCCAGCGCCGATATCGATGAAACGTTGTTAGCGAAACATGTATGCCTTGCCGACGGCCCGGAGCCTGATTTATTGATTCGTACCGGCGGTGATATACGAATAAGCAACTTTTTGCTTTGGCAGCTTGCTTATGCTGAATTATATTTTACCGAAACACTATGGCCGGATTTTGATGATATGACATTCGCCGCAGCCATAGATTGTTTTGTTCGTCGCGAACGACGATTTGGCCTGACCAGCGCACAAATACAACAATTAGCTGGGTCAGATAACGAGCATGAGGATTAATTTTGCTTAAACAAAGACTTATCACCGCAGTGGTGCTAATTCCATTTGCCCTGGCTGCTATTTTCTTGCTACCGCTCGCTTGGTTTGGGGTTGTGGTTACGGCAGTTTTAGCGTTAGCAGCTTGGGAATGGTCGCCACTTATGGGCGTTACTAACAAAGCCGGTAGAATTGCCTATACGCTATTTAATACCGTTATCTTAGCTGGTTTGTATTGGCTTACCCCATTCGAAAACATTTGGCACCAAGGTGGTATTGTTGATGGCCTGTTTTATATCGTATTAATTGGCGGTATTTGGTGGCTCTTAGCGATAGCTTTAGTGTTTAATTTTCCACGTAGTAAAGCACTGTGGTGTAAAAGTAGAGTGTTTGTTGGCGTTTTCGGCGTACTGGTATTGGTACCTGCTTGGGCGGCGTTAATGGCGCTGCGTTCTTTACATTATGATAGCAATCCATTGTTTGGTGGCTTCACTGTTCTGTTTGTTTTCGTGTTGATATGGGCCGCCGATATTGGCGCGTACTTCGCTGGTAAGCGCTTTGGTAAGCACAAACTAATGCCAGCAGTTAGCCCCGGAAAAACAATGGAAGGCCTGCTGGGTGGTTTATTGTTGGCGATTCTGGCGATGATTGTTGTGGCGCAGATAATTTCTTTACCAAGCGAATTGGCACTCGCCTTCTACGCCGTAGGTATTGTTACTGTTTTGGTATCAGTGTTCGGTGATTTAAATGAAAGTATGTTCAAGCGATGCGCTGGGGTAAAAGACAGCGGCTCAATCTTGCCCGGGCATGGTGGTATTCTAGACCGCATTGATTCATTAACTTCGGCGTTACCGATCTTCCTGCTTGGCTATTTGTGGTTGATACATTAATGATGATAGTTGAGCGGAGTTAAGTGAGTGGTGATAGCAGTATGGCCATAGCAGCATCAAGCAACATGCGCACGAATAAAAGTACAGTAATTACCATTTTGGGTGCTACGGGCTCGATAGGCTCGAATACGCTGGATGTAATTGCGCGCCATCCTGAACAATTTTCACTGTTTGCTGTTACTGCGCAAAGCAAAGTAACGGAAATGCTAGCAATCTGTAAGCAACATAAACCGCGCTATGCGGTAATGGGCTCGGAGGCAGCAGCGAGTAAGTTACGCAGCGAATTACAAGCGTTCAGCTTAGGCACAGAAGTGCTGGTGGGTGAGAAAGAACTGGTTGCCGTTAGTGAAGCAAGTGATGTAGATGTAGTGATGGCTGCCATTGTTGGCGCAGCAGGCCTGCTACCAACACTTGCGGCAGTTCGTGCCGGTAAGCGCGTGTTATTAGCGAATAAAGAAGCGCTAGTAATGAGCGGGCAATTATTTATTGATGCGGTGCGCTCTGCAAACGCGCAACTGTTGCCAGTAGACAGCGAGCACAACGCAATTTTCCAAGCCCTACCGCAAGCTGTGCAACAGGATTCAATTAGCACCTCTTTTCAGGAACATGGTATTCGCAAGATACTATTAACTGGCTCTGGTGGCCCATTTCTAGAAACCCCACTTGCAGAAATAGCTTCACAAACACCGGCAGCTGCATGTGCGCACCCGAATTGGCTGATGGGCGCGAAGATATCAGTAGATTCTGCAACCATGCTGAATAAAGGGCTTGAGTATATTGAAGCGCGTTGGTTGTTTAATTGTAATGCCGATCAACTGGATGTGATTTTGCACCCGCAAAGCGTTATCCATTCAATGGTGCAGTATATTGATGGCTCGGTAATTGCGCAGCTTGGGCAGCCAGATATGCGCACACCTATTGCCTATTGTTTGGGTTATCCGGAGCGTTTAGCTAGCGGTGTTGCAGATTTAGATTTTACTGAAGTTGGCGCCTTTACCTTCGCTAAGCCTGAGGCAGAGCGCTATCCACTGTTACAATTGGCTATTGATGCCTGTTGGCAAGGGCAGGCTGCTACAACAACCCTAAATGCCGCGAACGAAGAGGCAGTAGCCGCTTTCTTAAGTGAACAAATCGGCTTTGGTGAAATTGCCGAAATTTGTACCGAAACTTTGCAAAAAGCGAATATTTCGCCACTTAATGATATTGAAGCCGTGTTAAACTGCGATGCAGAAGCGCGCAGAATTGCGCGTAAGCACATTCAGAGGGGACGTTAGTGGAGCAGGTATTTTGGTCGGTAGGAGCATTTATTGTTGCTCTTGGCCTCGTTGTTACCTTTCATGAATTTGGCCACTTCTGGGTTGCCCGGCGTTGTGGTGTGAAGGTACTTACCTTTTCTATTGGCTTTGGTACTCCATTGCTGAAGTGGCGAGGCAAAGATGGCACTCAATACCAAGTAGCGGCGATTCCGCTAGGTGGCTATGTACGCATGCTGGATCATGAAATAGACCCAGTAACCGATCAAGAAGTACCGCAAAGTTTTCGCGCCAAATCGGTACAACAACGCTTTGCGGTGGTAGTAGCCGGACCAATGGCTAACTTTATTTTTTCAATTGCCGCATTTTGGTTAATGTTAATGATCGGCATGCCAGCGGTGAAGCCGGTAATCGGTGAGATTACCGAAGGCAGCATTGCTGCGGATGCAGGGTTAACTAGCGGCTCTGTGATTACCGCAATAGATAATCGGCGTGTGCTTGATTGGCAGGATGTGAATCTCGCTTTAGTAAGGCGTATTGGCGATGCACAAACCATTGTTCGAGTTGAAGAGGGTGGGGTTGAACGCGATATTCAGGTACCATTAACACGTTGGGATTTTAACCCAGAAACGGATTCCACCATTCACAGTTTGGGAATGGATATTTATCGTGCGCAAACCACCAGCATTATTGCTGCAATTGCCGAGAATAGTCCTGCTGCTGCAGCTAATTTGCAGGTTGGCGATAAAATTATTGCAGTTAATGGAACTCAAACCGCAAATTGGGAACAAATAAGGGAGCTGATAGGAACCTTACCTAATTCAGAGCAGCAATTAGTAGTGGAGCGTAACGGCGAAAGGTTGGCATTAAACGTTCGTTTTGGTGAACAAGAGGGGCGTGGATATCTTGGCGTGGTAGCACAACAGGAACCCTACCCAGAACACTACTTATTTACTCTACAGTATGGGCCTGTGCAAGCATTGGCGGGGGGCGTTGAGCGCACATGGAACCTAGTTGGTTTAACCTTAGGAATGCTAAAGAAGTTAGTTACCGGTGATATCGGTGTTAACAACTTAAGCGGGCCAGTAGGTATTGCTCAAGGAGCCGGCGAGCACGCCAGTTATGGCTTGGTATACTTTTTAAGTTTCTTAGCACTGATTAGTGTGAGCTTAGGTGTATTAAACTTGTTGCCAATTCCAATGCTAGACGGTGGGCATTTACTGTTTTACATCATTGAGTGGGTGCGGGGTAAACCGGTACCAGAACGAGTTCAAGAACTTAGTTTTCGAGTAGGGTTGTTAATTCTTGTAACCTTATTAATGGTTACATTGTTTAATGATATTGGCAGGCTTATCTCGTAATGAAATTATCTAACAATAAGACGTGTTGCATGACATTGAAAAAGCTGTTTATTGGAGCTGTATTAGTAGGGACAGGGCTGAACGCACAAGCTTCTGACTCATTCGTAGTTGACGATATTCAAATTCGAGGGTTACAACGAGTAGGCATGGGCGCAGCGTTAACTTACGTACCTGTGCGTGTGGGTGACGAAATAAACCCGCAGCGAATTCGGCAAATTATTCACGAACTTTATTCATCTTCGCACTTTGATGACATTCGCGTATCTCGTGAGGGTGATTCGATCTTTATTCGCGTTACTGAGCGGCCTACCATTAGTGAAATTCGCTTTGAAGGAAATAAAGATCTTAAAGACGATCAACTTCTCGATAGCTTGCAAACCAGTGGGGTTGCAGTTGGTGAATCGTTAGATAGAACCATTATTTCTGCACTTGAAAAGAACCTTGAAGACTTTTACCACAGCGTGGGGAAATATAACGCCAGCGTTCGTGTGCAAATTGTAAACTTACCGCGTAACCGGGTTGAGTTGCGGTTTGATTTTACTGAAGGCCCAGCTGCCGAAATCGCGCAAATTAATATGATTGGCAATAACGATTTTGAGCGTGATCAATTACTCGGTTTAATGGAACTGCGGGATAGATTGCCGTGGTGGAACATTATTGGTAAACGCAATTACCAACAGCAACAATTGATGGGTGATTTGGAGAATATCGAATCGTTCTACCGTAACCAAGGTTATATCCGCTTTGATATTGATTCTGTTCAGGTAGCAATTACACCGGAAAAAGAGGGGATTTATATCACCCTCAACTTCGATGAAGGTGAACAGTATAACATTGATGGCACCCGGGTTATTTCCGAAATTCGTGATGATGAAGAGTTTCTCGCCAATTTTGTAAACACCTTAGATGGCCGCCGTTATAGCCAAGCTGAAATTACCGGTATTGAAGAAGCGCTGAAAACTTATTACGGCCGTTTGGGCTATGCCTACACTGAAGTGAATACGGTTCCAGAAATCAATGATAATAATAAGGTGGTAAGCCTTACGTTTGCAATTAATCCTGGCCAACGTGTTTATGTGCGGCGGATTATATTTGAAGGTAATGATGCAACCAAAGAGGAAGTTCTGCGCCGGGAAATGCGCCAAATTGAAGGTGCTTGGTTGAATGAAATGTTGGTAGAAAGCGGTAAAACCAATCTAGATCGCTTAGGTTATTTTGAAACCGTTGAATACGATACAGTTCGAGTAGCCGGCCAAGATGATCAGGTTGATATAGTATTCCGGGTAAAAGAACAGCCCTCTG